>CBFGNP010000163.1:0-7781 GCA_965650095.1 uncultured Pedobacter sp.
AGGGATCACATCCATCACATACCTGAAACCAGCTTTCTTTCGTAGTAATTTATAAGCTGCCCTTGCTTTTGAAGACATAAACATTTCAACCGGATCATAACCGGGTTTTTTGTGGATGTCTACACACCTGGCATAGTCAGGTGCTTTGGCGTCATCCAGCCAAAAGTAATAGGTAAACCAGCTTTCCGGTTCAGCAACCAGCACAAAATCCCCTGCACGTTCGTGGTCCAGGCCATGTTCTTTTTTACCTTCATCATCCAGGACCATGGCAATACCAGGTGTGTTTTCAAGCAAAGCTTTCACCTGCTGCTTCACAGAAGGATCATTGATGTAAACATGTGCGATCTGATGGTCTGCTACAACAAATGCCTTTGAAGCTCCGGCGTCCAGCAATTCCAGGCCTCTTTCCATGCGAATCTGCAGCAGTCCGGCTGTTCTGAAAACACGGTTCAGATGAACAGGATGGTTTACCGATGTAATTCCGTATTCCGAGAGGATAATGATGTTCGCATTTTTCTTTTCATAAAAGCCGACCAGCTCCCTTAATAGGGCGTCTATTTGATGGAGTTCTTTGCCGATAAGGGAAAAATCGGGTCCGAATTTTTGCAGGCAGTAATCCAGGTGAGGGAGATAGATCAATGTTAAGGTTGGATCGTATAGATTATCAGTTAACATTGATGCGCGGGCAATCCATTCCGACGATTTGATATTAGCTCCAGGGCCCCAAAACTGAAACAGGGGAAACTGCCCCAATTTTTCCTGTAAAAGGTCACGCAGTTCTGCCGGTTCCGAGTAGCAGTCTGGCATTTTCCGTCCATCAGCCAGGTAATTAGGGCGTGGCGTTACCGAATAATCTGCACTGGAATACATGTTGTACCACCAGAACATATTGGCACAGGTAAAGGCATGGTCTTCTCTTTTTGCCCGCTCCCAGATCTTTTCGGCCTTAACAAGTTTGTTCGATTGCTTCCAGAATTTAATCTCAGCATCTGTATGGTCATACCAGCCATTGCCAACAATGCCGTGGCCGGAAGGAAGTTCGCCCGTTAGATAGGTAGATTGTACTGCTGTAGTAAGCGCCGGGAGCATGGGCTTAATGCTGCCCACTTTTTTATTTTTAATATATTGCTGCAAAAATGGGGTATGCGCTCCAATCAGGTTCTGCGACAAGCCAACAACGTCTATGACTACAGTTTTTTTCATTTTAATATCAGGCAAGGGTAAGGATATTCATTACCCAATTTAACTCATTGCTGATGGATTGGGCTATCGGTAATTTTATCTGTTCAGGTAAAACCTCCCAGGTGTAAGTTTCTACTTCCAGGTGACTGGTAAACGGTTTGTTTTTTTGCATTTCAAGTAAGGCAGTGATGTCGTCCTGGGTAGATTGCAGCAGGCCGATCTCTTTGATGGAAATGGGGACATGGAAATGTGAACGCCATTGCGTAATGCCTGAATGATCAAAATCTTCAAGAGCTGCTGGCAGGTCGGGGTATCTGATTAATGATCCGTCATCTTTTTTTGCCACTACCTGATGTAAATAGGTTGCTTCATTAAATGTCGCAAAGCTTGATCGTATCGCCTCCCGTTCTGTCTCGCTTCCGTTTAAATCCGCTTTCAGGGCTGCGCTGATCTGGAGTTTACCTACCTTAATACCTTTTTGTTCCAGTTCTGCCAGCACGGCTTCATGATCTTCATAACCAATTGCAAAATGGCAGACATCGTAACAAAGACAGAGGTGCTTTTTAATCAACCCTGCAGCCTCATTATTCGATAGATTAAACTTAAGTGCTATCATTGGAATACCCAGGACCAGCAGGTCATCTTCAAACCAATCGATAAACTCGCGTCCGGTTTCCAGTATTCCGTCCGGCTCCGGTTCGATGTCAAGGTGCAGCAGCTGGCCGGTTTCCTGGTGTATCCTGATCAGCTCTTCAATGACACCAATCACATGTAGCGTCGAAGCTTGTTTTGCCCTGTTAAATTCTTCGCTGTTTTTGAACCAGTGCCTGTAACTTAAGGGAGAGGTAGAAATTCCACCATCCATCCCTGCAGGTAGTATTGACTTAAGAATATGGAATAAGCGAATGGTATAATCCATGCGTTCCTTTGTGGTCCAATCTGGCGCATGTACGTTTTCTTTAACTATGGTATGATGAAAATCCCCATATGGGAAGCCGTTCATGGTAAAAACATAAGCGTCATTTTCCTTTAACCATTGCTGAAATTGCCTTAGTGCATCCTCATCCTGCAGTTCAATGCTGGCTTGGTTAGATAGCCTTAATCCCAGGCCAAGAGGCTGCCCGGGGCTAACAGATTTCCTGATGACCGGGAAGTTCTGCTTCAATGCATTGAAGTCGTCGGCCCAGTTTTTACCGGCATGAATATTTGTACAATACGTTAAGTGTCCGGTCTTTACTTTCATGTTAGTGGTTAATTGTGTTTAAACTCCTACTGTTTTTAGCGAAATCCTTCAGATAATCACTTGCCTTGATCAGTAACTGCTGATCCATCTCATGCACTTCCTTTCCTGTACCAAGATCTGTCAGTAAGGTAATGGTCAATTTACCACCCAGGTGCTCCTGAAACTCTTTAAGCCCCTTCAAAATAGGCGATCGCACATCGTTAATCTGTATAAAAGGATCTGTGATGTCAAAGGAAAGTTTAAGCAGGACATTCAGGATGCGTTGCAGTTTATCTGCCGGGAGCAGGCCCGTTAAATAAGAATAAGTGCTGTCCAGTGCAATGCCCATGGCTACAGCCTCCCCATGTAACACACTGAAATTACTCAGCTGTTCCTGTTTATGGGCGCTCCAGTGGCCAAAGTCCAGTGGTCTTGCAGATCCTGTTTCAAAAGGATCGGCCCCGGCAATATGCTCTAAATGGAGCTTCGCACAGCGTTTGATGAGTTCGTTCATGCTTTCGGTGTTTCTGTCAGCCAGCGCGGTGGCATGGGCTTCTATCCAGAAAAAGAACTCCCGATCTTTGATCAGGGCAACCTTTATGGCTTCCGAAATTCCCGAGCGGTAATCCCGGTCACTCAGGGTGTCTAAAAACCGGTCGTCGTTAAAAACGGCTGCAGGTGGTGCAAAGGTGCCCAGAAAATTTTTCTTCCCTCTGTAATTAATGCCGTTCTTAACACCAATGCCCGAATCGTTTTGAGAAAGTACAGTGGTGGGGATGCGGATGTGCTTAATGCCGCGGTGCGAAACTGCTGCGGCATAACCTGCCAGGTCAAGCACCGCGCCTCCGCCAATGGCTGCGAGATAAGAGTGCCTGTCTATCCCATAAGTATCCACTGCTGCAACGATCCGGTCAAACAGGCGGACATCGTTTTTCGACGCTTCCCCACCGGGAATGACCATAAAATCGGGGATCAGTTTTACCTGCTGATGCCGGTCAAAATAAGAGGAAATGTCATGGATAAGGCTTGGATGGGCGCTAGCTGCACCCTCATCAATCACGAAATAAATTTTCTGTATCCCTTCTCCCGGTCGTTCTTTAAAAAAATCGGCAAGTGTGGTGTTCTCTACTTCGAAAAGTGAAGTGCTGAAGTATATTTTATATTCGAATTTAACACTGAAAGACTGTTGTAAGTAACTCATAAGTTCGTCTGTAACTAAGTAACGGCAAAGGCTTTGCCTAATAAAATGGAGACGGGCAGTAGAATAACTACAAATATAGCAACATTCCATACGCCAAAGGCAGCTGCCCATGCTGCATTCATCAGGATTAAGGCGATAACGCCCGATTTCACCGCCTGACCGATATGTTTACCAATGGGGCTCTGAATGGCTATGATCAGGGGAATAAAGATCATCAGTGCAAAGGGCACTGCAAAAATAAGCGAGGGTAGCAGGTTGTTCCTGCTTGCTGCCACAACTAGAATAGCGGCGATGACCAGAGTATAAAGCAGGATTGCAAAGTAAAGTGTTCTTTTACTGCCACCATGCACTTCTCCGCGGCTGATCATGGTGATGGCGGCGATGTATACAATGGGAACGAGGGATAAGAACCACCATTGCGGTATGGCTGCAGGAATGATACTCATTCCCAGTAATAAATTTAAACCACGGCACAAGCCCATATTTAAAGGGCCAAAAATAGCATGGTGTTTCAGGTATTTGTTATAGATCAGGCAGCATACCATGATGGCTACGGCAAGATACTGCGAGGTCGGATGATACAGACCTGCGGCGAAAATGCCAATAAAAAAGAAAAGGCCACCAAAAATTGTTGCTGCTTTTTTTGAAACCAGACCGCTTGGGATCGGCCGTTCCGGGCGCTCGATTTTATCCAGCTCAGCATCGAAAACATCATTCAATATAATGCCGCCACTATAAAGGCCGATGGTTGATAAGCATAAAAGGATTACTGGAAGCAAAGTAAGCTGTGCGCTCATGCCCCAGTTAAAACCTCCGGGGGCCTGCTGGATAAAATAACCCACAATGGCCATTCCCGCCAATACATCGGCTACGGCGGTAACCACATTTGCCGGGCGCATTAACCGTAGGTAACCTAATATTTTATTCATGATGGGTTTAAGAGATGATGATTGAATTCTTGTCTATTCTTGGTTGTTGGCCACCCCTTAATATCGAGTTGCTGGCAAATTTTTGGCTCTGATCGATGTTTTTAACCGCAGTGAAGTCATGCTCATCAATCTGTCCGCTTTGGGCAAAAGCGGTGATGGCATTGCGATAAGTAACCAGTTCTATGGCAGCTGAACTAATTCCTGATCTTTTCATTAAGGCCGCGGTTTTTGGTATCGCCAGAGGGTCACTGATCCCCCAGTCGGCCGCCGAATTGATCATGATCCTTTCCGGGCCATATTGTTTGACCACTTCTACCATACGCTCATTTCCCATTTTTGTGAAGGGGTAAATGGTGAAGGCAGCCCAGAAGCCTCTGTCCAGCACTTCCTTTACCGTCTCCTCGTTATTGTGGTCTACGATGACCATATGTGGGGGCAGACCTTGCTCCATAGCAATGTCCATACTCCGCTGAGTGCCTTTTTTCTTGTCGCGGTGCGGGGTGTGAATCTGTACCGGCAGCCCGGCTTCCTTTGCAAGTTCCAGCTGTAAGCGGTAGTATTTTTCTTCCGCTGGCGTCTGGTCGTCAAAGCCGATCTCGCCAATCCCGACCACACCTTCCTTAAAAATAAACTGTGGCAGGATTTCCATAACCTGTTCCGCGAGCTTTTCACTATTCGCTTCCCTGGAGTTTAACCCGATGGTACAATAATGTTTAATGCCAAATTGCGAAGCCCTGAACCTTTCCCAGCCAATCAGGCTGCTGTAATAATCGGTAAAGCTGTTTACACCGGTTCTCGGTTGTCCGAGCCAAAATGCAGGTTCTATCAGCGCGACAATGCCTGCATCTGCCATGGCCTGGTAATCATCCGTAGTCCGGGAAGTCATGTGGATATGCGGATCGAAAAACTTCATTCCGCTGATGTCGCTCAGGTCGAGGGGGCTTTCCATCTTTTCTCCTTTATTCCGCTCGTCAAAATTTTCGTTACAGCACATAATTCTGGTGTTTATTAAGGGTTCATTTGTTGTGTCAATTCATAAATCTCGGGGGCCACTGTTCTTTGGGCCGCCAAACGCTCCTGTATATAATCCTGAAGGGTCGCTGTCAGCGCATCGTTTAGCCTTTCCTTCAGACCCACAATCAGGTTAACGTCCTTTTCCGTAAAAAAAGCTTTCAGGACCAGCTGGTTCCAGGCCGCCTGGGAAAGGAACTTTGCTGGGTAAGGATTGTGGTACATGATGGCTTCCAGCACCGTTCCTATATTGCTTCTTATCCCTTCTTCGCAACGGCTTATCCATTCTTCGGGATAAGCGTAAAGGGGAAGGGCAGTGTACAGTGCAACTTGTTCGTTCATTTCCGCTGCCGCGAACAAGCCGTTAATTTTTTTAACATAGCTTTCCTTGTCGTCTGATGGCAATTGCATGAGCAGCCAGACCCTCGACAGTCTGTCCAGTGACCAGCTGTTGATTTCGAAGCCTGGTAGCAGCTGGCTGATCTTTCCCGGTTCCGCACCCATCAGTGTTATATTTTTTTTTGAGGTCATCCGGGGCAGATGAGAAAAACACAAATGGAGCTGCACCGATCTGTCTTCCGCGACAATCAGGTCAACTTTACTTTGCAGCCATTGCATAGCCTCTGTCGTCAGGTTTTGCCTGATGACCTGCAAAAAAATAGCATTCAGCTTTCTTAGCTTAGGTATATCTATCAAAAGCATGATTCTCCGGTTAACAGCTATAAAAATAATTTATGGCAAGTGCCCCGCTAATGCTCAGTAATCCAAAAAACTCCCGGGTTTTCTCAATATAAGGTTTTGTAGCCTGCATACTTTCCACAAGGCTGGGGCTTTTGTATTTCATGATCCAGTCGCGCACACCGTCTTTAGCAAAAAACAAAAATATAGCGTAAATCAGATAGAAAGATATGGCAAGGAGATAGACAGTTGGAAAAAAATAATTAAATATGGCAAATCCACAACAAATGGATGCAACCATATAAATGGGTACCCAAAGCCAGGAATCGTTATCGTTTAAATTTACGTAAGCGAACAAAATAAAGGCAATGCAAAAAATGGAGTTTAAAATACTCAGCAGCATAACAATGAAGTTTATATTTGTGTGTTTGTTTATTACTAAATACAAATAAACAGAATATTAAGTCGATTTAGCAAAATACGTAGTGTATTTTAGACATTTAATTGATCATATTAAGATTGCAGGTGGAGAAAGAAATAGATGCCCCGACACATGATTTTACTTTTGAGAACTTCAACGTTTCGGGATTAACCATATCAGATATATTAAAGCACAATAAGGTTGGGGCAGATACCTCAGAAAAGGGGTTTTATGAACTTTCACCGGCAGAGATCGGGGTTGATTTTGCTGTTTTTGCGGATGCCACCGTCTCCATGAACAGTCAGGTGGTGACCATTAGCCAAACTACTGACCGCCTCATGTTATCCTGCACCTGTATGTCGGCCATTAACGGCTTATGTGAATACCAGGCGAAGGTATTGTATAACATCATGAACAGACAGGCCCTGCGTTTATTTTTTGATCGGCCGCTGCGACATAAGAAACTGAAAGAATTTGCGGCCGATTACGGCCTGGAAGACGAAATACACCTGGATGACCATTTTCAGCTGGATTACGTAAAAGGCAGTCTGGCGATCAGCCCCAGGGCAAAAACGCTATTTCCAATCAATAAAAAAACAAAGCTGGAGCTTGGTGAAGCCCTATTGCCCGCTAAAGAATGGCCTTTGCCCGTATCGGGAGGTCTGATTAAAAAGAACCTTAAAACGATAGTCGTTTTTAGTCAGCACCGCTTTTACAGTCACCTGAGCGTTTCTCTGTATGAAGGATCTGCCGGCAAGGATGGAAAGATCAAGAACCCCTTAAAAAATGTTGACCCATCAGACCTGATCTGGACTTCGGAAAGCAGCGCGGAGCTGAAATTTCTAAACGGTATTTTAAAGTTCCAGAACAATTACAATGATGAGGCTTCGGAATCTGATCTGGAAGGATTGAAAGCCCTGGCCAGAAATCCGCTGGGATTGGACATATATATGCACGATGTCAAGGCTTCAGCCAACATATCTGCCAGCTCGATTACCCCGGTAAAGCTCAAAGTTCTTGGCATCGACCTGCTGCTGTCGGTTCATGAAAAAGGCGATTTTTATGAGGTATCTGGAGTTTTGATGCTGGAAGACCAGTCGCTGGCACTCGAAAACCTGGTAGTAAAGCATCACTATT
>CBFGNP010000164.1:0-7768 GCA_965650095.1 uncultured Pedobacter sp.
TTTTCATAGCGCAGCCCGACTGGTTTACTTCAAATCTTTTAAACTTAAAAATGTTACCCATAGGCTTAAGCTTCATGTGGAAGAGAACGCCCCTTCAACGGCCATACAAAGCTACAGAAATCTACTAAAACAGACAGATTACTGCAATAAAATGAATGATATATTACACACGAGCACACTGTTTTAAAATTTTAACGCTAAATTTGCATCTTCAAAAAAAAAGCATGATTTATTTCTTCTTAAGTCCATCCGATACGGTTTTCGCCTTACAAATAGAACGAAACCTGTCTACAACCGATATCACAAAATTAGAATGGCTGTTTGGCGGCGCTAAACTACAACAAGAAACTATATTAACTGATTTTTTTGTTGGACCCCGCGCAGCGATGGTAACACCATGGAGCACCAATGCGGTTGAGATCACCCAAAACATGGATATTCAGGACATCATCCGCATCGAAGAGTTTCAAAAGGTGGAGGCAAATTTTGCAGGGTATGATCCAATGCTTTCACAAAAATACGACAGACTTGATCAGGATATTTATACGATAAACATACAACCTGAACCCATCCTTCAGATTACAGATATCGCAGCATACAACAAACAGGAAGGGCTTTCCTTGAGCGATGAAGAAGTAGATTACCTGAATTTACTGGCACAACAGTTAGGTAGACCGCTTACAGACTCTGAGGTATTCGGCTTTTCGCAGGTTAACTCCGAACACTGCCGTCACAAGATCTTTAACGGCAAATTTGTAATAGATGGTGTTGAACAGCCTACCTCCCTTTTTAAACTGATCCGTAAAACTTCCGAAGAAAACCCTAATGGTATTGTTTCTGCCTATAAAGATAATGTAGCATTCATTAAAGGACCAGTAGTTCAGCAGTTTGCCCCGGAACGTGCAGACCTACCTGACTATTATACCTTAAGTGATTTTGAATCTGTGATTTCCTTGAAAGCCGAAACACATAATTTCCCGACAACAGTTGAACCTTTTAACGGTGCCGCTACCGGATCTGGGGGCGAGATCAGGGACCGACTGGCTGGTGGGCAGGGTTCTTTGCCACTCGCAGGTACTGCGGTATACATGACCGCATTATCGAGACTGGAAGAAAACCGTCCCTGGGAAAAAGGCGTAGAAGAAAGAGCATGGCTCTATCAAACGCCAATGGACATCCTGATCAAAGCTTCTAACGGAGCCACAGATTTTGGCAATAAGTTCGGACAACCACTCATCACAGGATCAGTGCTCACGTTTGAGCACGAAGAAGATTCGCGCAAATTAGGATTCGATAAAGTAATTATGCTTGCAGGTGGAATTGGATACGGAAAAGCAAGTCAGGCAAAAAAACATAAACCTTCAACCGGAGATAAAATTGTTGTCCTGGGTGGAGAGAACTATAGAATTGGCATGGGCGGGGCAGCGGTTTCCTCTGCTGATACCGGCGCCTTAGGCACCGGCATTGAATTAAATGCTGTTCAGCGCTCCAACCCGGAGATGCAGAAAAGAGCAGCCAACGCGGTACGCGGGATGGTAGAGAGCAACCATAACAGCATCATTTCGATACATGACCACGGTGCTGGTGGACACCTGAACTGTCTTTCTGAACTGGTTGAAGAAACCGGAGGTAAGATAGACCTGGATAAACTACCTGTAGGCGACCCCACCCTATCCTCAAAAGAAATCATAGGCAACGAATCACAGGAACGTCTGGGCCTGGTGATCGGTCAGAAAGATATAGATACCCTGCAAAAAATTGCTGACCGTGAGCGTTCTCCGATGTACACTGTAGGTACGGTAACAGGCGATCACCGCTTCACTTTCGAATCGGCTACCACGGGGGTTAAACCAATGGATCTGGAACTAAAAGACATGTTTGGCAGTTCTCCGAAGGTAATTATGGACGATAAGACCATAGACCGGAAGTACCAGCCGGTTGCCTATGACAGCACGCGCTTAAACGAATACCTGGAACAGGTGTTACAACTGGAAGCTGTAGCCGCTAAAGATTGGTTAACAAATAAGGTCGACCGCTGTGTTGGTGGCCGTGTAGCCAAACAACAGTGCGCCGGGCCATTACAATTGCCACTAAACAATTGCGGTGTAATGGCGCTGGATTTCCAGGGAAAGGAAGGTATCGCTACCGCTATAGGTCATGCCCCCCTTTCTGCACTGATTGATGCAGGCGCAGGTAGCCGTGTAGCCATCGCAGAATCGCTTTCAAATATTGTATGGGCACCGCTTAAAGAGGGCCTGAAAAGTGTATCACTTTCAGCCAACTGGATGTGGGCATGTAAAAATGAAGGTGAAGATGCCAGGTTATATGAAGCCGTAAAAGCATGTTCTGATTTCGCTATCGATCTGGGCATCAATATCCCGACAGGAAAAGATTCCCTGTCAATGAAACAGAAATACAAAGACGGAGATGTAATTGCACCAGGTACAGTGATCATATCTGCGGGAGGTCACTGCGACAATATTACTCAGGTCGTAGAGCCGGTGCTGAAAAAAGACGGAGGCTCAATTTACTACATTAACCTTTCTGAGGATGCTTATAAATTAGGCGGATCGTCATTTGCCCAGATCTTAAATAAAATTGGCGATGAAACACCTGATGTAAAAGACGCCGCTCAGTTTAAAAATACTTTTAATACCATTCAGCAGTTAATTAAAGAAGAAAAAATACAGGCCGGGCACGATATAGGCAGTGGAGGTTTAATCACTACACTTTTAGAACTTTGTTTTGCAGATCGCGACCTGGGTGCTAATCTCGACTTGTCTGAACTGGGTGAACAGGATATCATTAAACTTCTTTTTGCAGAAAATATCGGTATCGTATTCCAGGCTGATGCTGCTGTCGAAACTACTCTTTCGGCAAATGGAATTAATTTTTATAAAGTTGGGGAAGTTGGCAGTACAGCTACTTTATCCATTAAACATGGCGCGTCACTGTTAAATTTTGATATTGATCACTTACGTGACGTGTGGTTTAAGACCTCGTATCTGCTCGATAAAAAACAAAGTGGACCAGCTAAAGCCAAAGAACGTTTTGACAATTATAAAAATCAGGTATTAAGATACACTTTTCCAACCCAGTTTGATGGAAAGAAACCTGCCATCGACGAAACTAAACTTCGTCCTAAGGCGGCTATCATACGCGAGAAAGGAAGCAACTCTGAACGCGAACTGGCAAACGCCATGTACCTTGCAGGTTTTGATGTAAAAGATGTGCACATGACTGACCTGATCACAGGAAGGGAAACCCTGGAAGACATCCAGTTTATTGGTGCCGTAGGCGGTTTTTCTAATTCTGACGTTTTAGGATCAGCTAAAGGATGGGCAGGTGCTTTTATGTACAATGAAAAAGCTAGAGTAGCCCTGGAAAATTTCTTTAACCGTCCTGACACCCTATCTGTTGGGGTATGCAACGGCTGTCAGCTTTTTATTGAACTGGGCCTGATCAATAAGGACCATGACAATAAACCGAAAATGCTGCACAATGAAAGTCACAAGCACGAAAGCATATTTACCTCGTTAACCATTGCGGAGAACAGTTCAGTAATGCTTTCTACGTTGGCAGGCAGTACATTAGGGGTATGGGTTTCACATGGCGAAGGCCGTTTTCAATTGCCTTACGCTGAAGACAAATACAGTATAGTTGCCAAATACGCTTATGAAAGCTATCCAGCCAGTCCAAACGGATCTGATTACAACACCGCAATGATGTGCGATGACTCCGGACGCCACCTGGTCATGATGCCTCACATTGAACGTTCATTGTTTCAATGGCACTGGGCTAATTATCCTCAGGGTCGTAAAGATGAAGTATCGCCTTGGATGGAAGCATTTGTAAATGCACGCAAATGGGTAGAGCAGCATGCGAAATAAGAATGCAATTCGCTAGATAAAGTTCCTGATTCATTACAGTAAGAAAGCTAAAAAAAATAAAATAGCCCAGAACAATCTGTATGTCAATTTGTTGAAATTTAAACAACAATAAAATTATGGAACAATTCAATATCGAAGTAGCCGATAACGAAGGTACCGGTCATACACTTACAGTGAAACCGATCAGCGGAGCGCAATACCAGATTTTTGAGCAGGAGGAACGGGTTGCAACCTTAGAAATAGATAAACAAGACAGCAGCCATTGCCGGCAAAGTCTTGATTGCAGAATCGACCTTTCCGTGATCAATGCGATCAGAGACAGCATCCTCCTACACAATCAGAACGTTTTTAAATAATGATTATACAAAAATCATATATTTCTTCAATCATGTGCAACAATCCGATAAATCATGCGTCTTATCTAAAAATACAGACCATCTTTTAATTTTGAACACAATTACATTAAATACCGATATATGAAAGTCTTATTCGCCATACTGCTTCCTTCCCTACTGTTTTCACAATTCAATAACATTCAGGCAAGCCCTGCTGTAACGACAAATGAGGTCAGACACACGCTCGACGACCGGGAAGTAAAGAACTTCAATGGTATAGTCGCCGGTGGTCCTATCGAAGTAATTGTTAAATTTGGCACCAAAGAAAGTCTGAGGTTTGAAGGGGACAAAGAAGCTATTTCTACGCTTGTTAGTGAGGTAAAGGGCGACAAACTTATCATTCGCCCGAAAACCAGCTGGGTTAGCTGGTCAAAAAAATACGAGAATAAAAAGATCATTGCCTATGTTACTGCCAAACAGATCAGCAGCTTAACCATGAGTGGCGATGGCAGCATTACCGTATCCGGTAAAGTTACTGCGTTAGAATTTGCGGCTACCTTAAGCGGATCCGGTTTTATCAAAGCCAATGTAGAAGCAGATAAGATTACAGGGGTTCTGAGCGGTTCTGGAACCGCAAATATCAGCGGAACTGCCGACGAAGCCAGTGTTACACTTAGCGGTCCAGGCAGTTTCGGCAGTAAAATGCTTTCTGTTGACCATCTTTCCGCAAGGATAAGTGGTAAAGGCAGCATTAATATTACGACAAATGGCAAAATTAAAGCGTTGATCAGTGGCTCAGGTCATGTATATTATAGTGGAAACCCTGAAATTGAAAAAACGGTTTTAGGCTCGGGCGATGTAGTTGAAATGTAGGCATGCAATAAATTTCTAAAAAATAGAGAAAGGTCAATTAGTTCAGGTTTTTGTTAACTTTAAATTCGAACCAAACGTCTGGCCATTATGTTTTTAGAAACGCTTATAATTATTCTCGTTATTATAATTCTTATCATTGTTCTGCAATTAAAAAAGACGGTAAGCGAGAAGCTCGAATTCCTGTACCTTAAAATTGAGCAGTTATCGGGTCAGCTGACTGAAAAGAACGCGCCCCTACTTGAAAAACCTCTGGAAACCACAAAAGCTCAGGAAGAAACGACCGTAAAACAACCCATCGAAAAAGAAACCTGGAAACCTTTTACACCATATATTTCTGAGTCCGTCCCCGTTCAGGAGACTGTAGCAAAATCATCTACTGCAGATGCCAATCCGCAGTTCAATCAATACATTAAGCCTCCTGCTGCCAAAAAGCCCTCTTTTAGGGACCGGAATCCTGACCTCGAAAAATTTATTGGTGAGAACTTATTTAACAAAATAGGTATCGTTGTCCTCGTATTGGGCATGGGGTTCTTCCTTAAATATGCGATAGATAAAGACTGGATTAATGAGATCGGCCGTGTAAGTATAGGCTTCCTCTGTGGAGGGCTTTTAATCGCGCTTGCACACCGGCTTCGCAAATCATTTGTGACCTTTAGTTCAGTTCTGGTCGGAGGTGGGGTAGCTATCCTGTATTTTACAGTTGCCATAGGCTTTCACCAATATCAGTTGTTTAATCAAACTCTTGCCTTCATACTTACCATCCTCATCACAGGATTTACGGTGCTGCTTTCGCTAAGCTATGACCGAAAGGAACTGGCTCTTTTTGCTATATTGGGTGGTTTCGGCGCGCCGTTTATGGTAAGCAACGACCAGGGCAACTACATCGTGCTTTTCATCTATATCCTGATTTTAAATATTGGCATGCTGATCCTGGCATATTATAAGAAATGGCCACTTATCAATATAGTCTGCTATGTATTTACGATCCTATTGTTTGGTGGCTGGCTCAGTACCAAAGTACTGGCTGGCGATGACAAAATGCCACCGTATTCCGGAGCATTGGTATTCGCATCGCTGTTTTATATCATATTCCTGCTGATGAATATCATCAACAATATCAAAGAGAAAACCGAATTTAATGCCCTTGAAATAGGCATATTACTCAGCAATACGTTTTTATACTATTCCGCCGGACTGCTGATCCTAAATCACATTGGAGGTGGAGATTACCGTGGCTTGTTTACCGCACTGATTGGAATGGTAAATTTAGTTTTTGCCTATGGCCTGTACAAAAACGAAAAAATAGACCGGAACCTGATCTACCTGTTAATCGGACTGGTGCTTACTTTTATCACTTTAGCAGCCCCGGTACAACTTAAGGGAAACCATATCACCTTATTCTGGGCTGCCGAAAGTGTATTGCTGCTGTGGTTATCACAGAAATCAGGGATCACATTAATCAAACAGTCTTCTGTAGTCGTATTGGTTGTCCTGGGATTAGTCTTATTATGGACTGGCAGCACATTTATGGCAGTGGTTTATACAATACCGCTCACCGCCTCACTCCTTTGGCCAATCGAGGATTCATCACAGGACTCGTTGTCGTTACCGCATTGATGTTGTATTCCAGATTATTTAAATACGAAATAAAATCTATCTTATTCAGGGAAATTAAAACATTCAGAACGATTCTGGCAATTTCCAGTATCGTAGTGGGATACTTAGTCATCGCCTTTGAATTGAATCATCAAGCCTACAATTATTTCCCGCTAATTAGAATACTGGCATTGGGCGCCTACAGTTATCTATTCATTTCAATACTGCTGCTGGCCATACGTCACAACGACACCGAAGAATTTAAATACCTTGCCGGAGCCATTGCAGCTGTTTGCTTGTTCTGCTACATCCTGATCTTTAATTCAGAAACCATCTTTTTAAGAAATAGCTATCTGCAACAGCACAGGGCAAGTTTAAATGGCTATCTTTTTCATTATGTGGTGGTAATTTTAGCGGGCTTCACGCTTAATGCGCTTTACAAGAATGAAAAAAGTATAAAATCCCCTTTGGGCTTACCGGTTTTACAATGGTTTATCGCTTTTATTGCCCTTTACATAGCTAGTGCAGAATTGGATCACTTCATAGTGATGTCACAATATTCAGGAAGCAGATCCATTGGAACGAGTTTAATGAATAGCCATAAAACAGGCTTTGCCATTTTATGGGGCTGCTTTGCTTTCCTCTGTATATATATAGGCATGAAATGGAAATCAAAAAATATCCGGATCATTTCCATTAGCATTCTGGCCATCACCTTACTGAAGTTATTCATTTTCGATTTAAAAGGATTGTCCGAAGGTGGAAAGATCGCTGCCTTTATATCCCTGGGGATATTGTTGCTCATCATTTCTTTCATGTACCAACGCTTAAAGAACCTGTTACTGACCAATGATAAGAAGAAAAATGAGTGATTTCTGGATTTGGACCATATTAATCGTAATCATTACTTTCTGCGCCTGTGTTTCTTACCATATTGTAAAAGAAACGCAAAAAAGAAAGAAATAAAATTTTTAATGATTTCACATCAATTTGTCAAGAAAACAATCAAAAAGACAATTATTTCTTTGATTATTTACTGACATTTGTATTTTTACAAACAATTTATTGAAAACA
>CBFGNP010000165.1:0-7763 GCA_965650095.1 uncultured Pedobacter sp.
CTATAAATCTGCATTAAGGAAAAACAACATAGAAATAGATGAGGAACTCATCATTTCTTACGACCTGGGCCTTTCTAAAGTTAAGATTTATGTAAACCACCTGTTAAATCTGGAAAACCCGCCCGATGCGATCTTTGCTGTGAATGATCCAACGGCAATAGAGGCCATTCAGGTCATCAAAAAAAGAGGTTTAAAAATTCCTGAAGATATTGCCATTATCGGCTTTAGCAACGATTATGCTTCGGCACTGATGGCCCCCTCCTTAACAACTGTTGCTCAACCGATAGCAGAGATCGGGATGACTGCAGCCCAGTTGTTGATAGACCAGATTAATAGGGATGTGAGCGACTGGAAGGCCGTGACAAAAGTATTGAAAACAGAACTGATCATTAGGGAGTCAACCTGAAAACCTGTTGAGAAAGACCTAAACCCTCAGCAGTTTCGACGTTTGGCATCATCAAGCTGTCCGCCTCCATCTAATATCCGGAATAAATATTATTTACCTAATTCTGTTTCTTTAGATCTAGTCAATTTCCCATTGATATCTGTTAATTCAAGGTAAAAACGAACTGCTTTATCTTTATCAACAGGCACTGTAAATTCAAATGGGTATTCATTTTTGTCAATGCTATTTTCCTTGCTTCCATTAATCTTGTAAACCAATCTGGCCTTCTTCCATTTGGTATCATCTTCCTGAAGAAATACAAAAAGTTTTTGCGCATAAGCACCAAGTTTAAACAATAATGCCTTTGTATCTCCTTCCGGAATATTGATGTAATCACTCCTCTGGTCTTTTTTCACATTCAGGATCTGATCCTGAAAACCACTGCTGATTTTTACTCCCGGGATAGCCAGGGCAGTAATGCCGCCGGCAGGGACATTGATCTGGAAAGCACCACCTTTTAAACTCAAAACTTGCGTTGATGGATATAAAGTCTGAACTCCAGTACTGCCTAAAAAATCTATCCTGGAAGTATCTATAGAAACACGTGTGCTGATATCCGCTCCGGATTGGTTCATAAAAGCAAGCAGAAGCGTATCTCCTTTTTTTGCACTAACATAGTTTAAAGCAATATTTTCTGTATTCAACAGACGGGAAGGCATCCAGAGTTGCACATTTTCGAACTGAAAGAACCGGCCTTTCTTAGCGCCGTAAAACTTATTCTGCAAATAGGCATATCCTTCTATATAATCGCTTGGAAAGTCTATCCTGCCGCTACTTTTCACATAAGCATCTGAAACCAGATAATCAACAAACATAGAAGCCATTGGCAGGATATGATTGTAATGAAAAGAGTTTACACTCTGGCCCTTATGCTCGTGAAGTGGAAAATCGGCCTTTTCATAGGCTGTAGTTCTCTCCGTATTGATATGATATCCCGGAAAACTTTCGGAACGGCCAACAATCGAAGCTTTAGCTACATTCATTAAAAACGGATCTTTTGTATGATAGCCTATCCTTAACAACCAGGGCGCATAGGTGGACATGAAAATACCCCTGTGCCCGGTTGAAGTTCCCGACGATTCTGGTGTAAGTCCCATCTCAGAAAGTCTCCATGCAGGCACTTTTTCTTCAGGATAATACATTTGATGATGTCCTTTTGATTTGAGGTACCAATACATCGGTGCTTTCCCTCCTTTATTTACCGTAACCAGACCATTTGGTATCGCAGGTGTCATCCAAGTAAATAAGGTATAATGCCTGGCTCCATCCTGTGCGGCTTCCAAATACCGGCGATCGGCAGTAAGTTCATATAATTCTAAAAGAGCAGACCAGTTATTGGTAAACGTTGGCCAGAAGAAGTTGGAACTAAACAGTGGATCACCAAATTCCTTTAATCTTGTATTTACTCTTTCTTTCAGATATTTATCGGCCAGGATCTTGCTTAAACTTAAATAAGCTGAATCGGATGTCAGTTTAAACATAAACATCGCATTGACCCAGTTACGGCCTTTCTGCTCTTCATCAAGATTCCTGATACGCGCCGTTCCGAACTCTTTTTTTGCCATCGTAGTATAAAAAGAGTTGTTCCCGCCAAAAACATCAGATAAAACCTGTAATTCGGACAATGGCGCAATAGGCCCCCTCAACTTCCTGGAAGGGGATTGAATTTTCTGATTGCTATCAATCGCAAACAGAAACTTTTCGCGCGACAGCATAAACTCCATTAAAGGGTATGCCCTTTTATCAAACATTTCCTTATCATCCCTCACAATAGCCAATTCAAGCGGGTTCAGACTTGAAACATTTTTTACTGCGCCAGGCACATCCGTAGCATAGGCAAAGCCTTTTAAGCTATCAATAAACCAGGCATAACGAGTTTTTGAATAATCAATCAGATTATCTAGAGTTGTATTCATAGAAACGGTAGCATTGGTCCGGTAATCCTTAAATCCAAACACATTTGTTGCTATTCGCTCATAAGTTTTAGTGATACTCAAGGGCTCCACAACAAGGTTCATTGAAAACTCAAAAGAATGTCCTGCCTTCATCTGAGAATTGAAACCACCTGGCATCGGGGCGAAAACCTGGGACTGTAATGCTGATTTGTTATTTAGAAGTGCAATTCCGAACTGGCTGTTGGTTAAAAGCGGTAAAGGTTGAAAAGGCAAATACTTAGAAGCGGCCAGTACGCCGATTGAGTTATACCCGTCATTAACCAGTGTAGTAGGGATTGTTGCCATAAACGAAGGCGTTAGATAGGGTTGCAGCGGAACTCGTTTTTCGGTCCAGACCAGGGGCTGCCATACTTCATCAACATGGTCACTTTTATAAGATGGCGCCCCAATATACCCAACACTATAAAAACCGTTCTTTTTAGGCGTAAACAAAAACGCTATTTTAGGATAAGGCAAACTACTTTTAACCAGCCAGGCTTTTAGCGTAAATAAGGCATGTTCTGGAAAGATAAAACGAATGGAATCTCCAGAACTGATTGTTTTGATTGCAGTAAGAAAATGTGTTTTTCCGGCTTGATAGATATTGGCTGTCCTATCTTGCTTCGCACTTCTTAATATTTTATCGTCAAATCCATCTCCAGCAACACTGGTACTAACAATTTGTTGGTGATAATCGGTCAGACTACTGTCTGTGGTTTTCCAGGTGGGAATATTGTAAGATACTTTTTTTAAGCCTGAAGGTTTCAATGCCAGTTCAGGATCTCTGTCGTTACAGATAACAACAAAATCGGGCTTAAACAGGTAAGTTTTGCCCTTTGATAAAATTTTAAATCCCTGACTATCTTTTACAATTTGCGCATTCGACTGCATACATAAACAGCACGCAATTGAAAAGCAAACGAACTTAATATACTTTTTTAGCTTAAAAATTTGTCTCATTTCAATAATGTCCCCCTTAATAAAATCCGGCCTAAATAGATCGCTGTCTGATCATATTTTTCAGGATGTTGAATAATATCCGCTCTCTTGTCTTCGGGCAGTATCGTGAGTTTATCGGCTTTCTGGCCAGACAGGGTTACTTTTACCAAATGTTCACCCTGCGGTACTTTAATTACATCGAATTGTCCACGGTAACGGTTATTGCAGTAGCTGTTGAACCTATTCAATACATCCGCCGTAGTTGTATCTTTTGCCTGGTAATAAATAAAGCTCCCTTCCTTTTCTTTGCTAAGTTTTACTGGTTTTCCATCTATTATCCACTCCAGTTGCCCAACCTCTGGTCCGCCAATATCAAATACGCCCAGCATATCTCCCTTAAAACGAAAACTAAATGTGGCCCCTGGTTTATTTGCAGAAAGTACATTCGAAAACCAGGGCCTGAATTTTTTAAGGTTTGGATCAGTACCTGTTGACAACACCCTCCATCCCTTATCAGGGACCGGTAAAGTTGATGGATCCACCATCGTTGCCTCCTCCCATGCGGCAGTAATTAAAGGCTTTGGTAGCTCCTTCTTTTTTAAAGGCTTTGCTGCCTCAATTTTTTTAAATGCACGGGCAATGGCGGCCGCATACAGGTTCCCGCCCGCTGTTGTCGGGTGGATTCCATCCTCAGAAAACAAAATCTTATTCGGATCAGCTGGGTTCCCTTTCCAGATCAGCTTTCCCGCTGCTTCCAGGCTTGCTGGCTCCATCCCTAAATTCACAGAAGGTAGGTCGTAGTGTGCCGCAATCTGCTCCAGTCCTTTAATATTTGGTGGCAAATCATTTTTTTGATAAAAGGCAGTTTGCCCGGTTAAAATGGTATACAGCAAACAAATAGCTGTATTGGGGTTCTTTTTAATTGTTTGACGGATCATCCCTTCCATCCCGGCGGCGTAAGCGCCGTTAACAGCAAATTCTACAAAAATAAGATCGGGTTGATGGCTGAGTACCTGTTCATTAATCCTAAATGCGCCAAGCTCCGTTCCCGTTCCAGATACACCTGCGTTGATCCATTGAAAGCTGGCCTGGGGATAAGTCTGCTCCAGGTACTTGGCCGTTTGAAGACGATAACCAAAATTTGCCTGGGTGATGCTTCCTCCAATAAAAGCAACCACCACCTTTTTACCCGCATTTACTTTTTCAAAGAAGCCCGGAAAGCCTGCTCTGACATTGCATTCCAGCTCATTGTTAAAATCACCCGCCTCAATTACAGGGATATTGGATGCAGAAACATCAAAATAAAGAGGAGAAGCCCCTGCCTGGGAGGCCGCAATCTTATCACTATCAGGCCTGGTTTGAGAAAATGCAGTAGCAGACATTAATAAACAACCAAGCAATGCAGTTTTCACACCCTTTTTATTCATTACCATTGAGTACAATCTTTTTTGATTTTGTTTTCCCATCATTACTCTTAAAAATGAGTTCCAGTTTTGCGTCCTCACCCATTGCCAGTTTGTTAAAACTCCATTCGTAAGGATACTGCATTATTTCCTGTGTTTGATTGTTACAATTAACGGTTACGGAATATCCATTTAAAGGGGCTGTTTCTGCAAATCCATAACAGGTATCCCAACCAAAGGGAGAGCGGATACGGAACAAGAATACACGTCCCCAGGGAGCCCCCAAATCAATCACCTTCATACCATCTTTTACCGGCTGATATTTCTTTGCTACCAGAGTCGCCTTTAACGGAATAGCAATTGCCCTGAATCCTTTTGCAGGGACAACAACATCAATCTTAGCCGCTTTAAAATCCTGAGAAACCGACTGATCGCTTTGCGTATAAACCATGGCTTTCCCATCCTTTAGCGCAGCCGTAGCATCAGTCCATTGTACAGCTACTTTTTGCTCAGACTCAGCTTCCGAGGAAAGTAGGATCCAGAAGTTCTTATCCGAAATTGCAGTAACATAATTGATTCCCGGATTCTGAATATTTACCAGGCCCTTATGCATCCACAGTGTGGCTTCCTGATCGCCAAAAATTTTTCCTTTTCCGCCACCATATACCCGATTGTTAAACCAAACAAATCCTTCCTGTTTACTATAAGGAAACACTACATTTCCATTCGAACGCTGGATGCTTTCTGAGATCAGGTAATCCAGACTAAAAGCGATGTGTGGTGGAATATGATGATAATAAATGGAACTCACATCCGGCCCTTTATAAGGGAAGTCAACCGACATGGGTATATCTGTAAAACCCGTACCGTAATACCCCGGATAGTTTGTATAACGACCGATCACTGCGTTGCGGGCATAGGTTTCGTAGATAGGTTTGTTCTCGTATTGGAACAAGCGCAACAAATGGGGTGCCCAGCTACTCATAAATACCGGACGGACTGTCTGATCTTTTACGCGGGTAAAATAAGTGCTAGGCTGCTCCAGGCCCAAACCTACCGGTGACACCAACCATTCTGGCACTTTCTTTTCCTGTACATCGCCATTTTTCCGGGGAAAGCCTAAGCGATAAGGCTCGTTGCCTTTCCACCAGATGTGTGTAACACCGTCATAATGATTATTCTTGTGAATTGTTTGCACGCTATCTTCCACTTTCGGATAGCTACGTATCCCCGCAATGGTAAAATGGGCACCATATTCTGCGGCTTTCAGATATTTTTTATCTTTTGTTGTTTCATAGAGATCCAGCAGGTCCCACCAGGGTGCGTAAAAACTGGCATTGTAAAAAGGTACATGACTCAATACTTTATTGGTATTGTTATATATTTTTTGCTGAATAAAAAGATCTGCATCTTTTTTTGCCTGTTGCAGCCATTTTGCCTGCCCTGTGAGCTGGTGCGCCCAAAGCGCCTGGTTCCATGAATGGAAATCTGTTGAGTAGCCTTTTGCTATCCTCAGGCTATCTCCTGGTAGTGCTATATTTTTCAGCCAGGGATTCAATCCTCCCAATAAGCGATCCAACCCTACGTAATACGATGTGGTGAACTGAGAGGTAAGCGGATTGAACTCCAGCGTTTTTCGTGTAGCATTATACGCTGTCGGAACAATGTCTGTCGCCCATCGGTACCCGCTTCTGGAAAGCGTAAATTCTATGGTCGGCAACGACCTGCTGATGTAAAATTCTTCATCATTCTGCAATACAGAAAGTGCGATGTTGGCCAATGGTGTGGCATTTACAACTGTAGGTGCTGTTTTAGGGTCGCCTTCAATATCAAAAAAACCCTTTAGCTTAGTCGACCATCCAGCAGCATTGTCATTTTTCACCAGCTCAATCATGTTGAATACCGCATCGGTAAGCGAGGCCTGTTCTTGCTTCCGGTAGTCCTTTACCTCAAACACTTCCTTCGATACATAATCCATGGCCGAATCCCAATTGCCCGACTTTACACCAATAATAAATCGTCTGTCAATCAGCTCCCCTGCACGGTATTTAGAATCATTCATTCCCAGAACGGGAGAAAACATAACCGGCTGTATCTGGTTATTGTGGTTCTTCAGTGTAAAACCTGCAGGCGCATAATCTACAGATCCCCAGTCTTTTTTAAACAATTCAGGACTTGTTGCAACATAACTTGAAACAATACTTTGCCCTGTTTTCGAAGAAACAATAGCCAGGGGCTGCTGCATCATAGCAGTAATCATCATTTGCGGGCCGTCAGAAAGCCGCTTATACTGAAACATGGGTGCCATCGATACGCTTTCCAGCTCCTGATCGGAAACAGGCTGAAAGGCTTCGATCCCCATACTGTAATATCCTGGCTGGGCAACCTTGCAGATCAGCCGCAGATCAATATGTTGCTGCCCCGGATGTAATGTCCACAAACCGGTTATTGCAGAACCATTCCTGGTCACATATTGAACTTTTATGGTTTGTTTATCTATAGCTTCTGCAGTTACGGGGATGGCTTCGCTGAGGTTACCAGCCTCAAAAGGATTGAGATCGGCTCCAGGCTGGTAAACTGCATATTTCTGACCCTTAAAAACAAAATAGGCTTTTGGTTTTTGGCTGTCCCAGGTTGGGTAGTATTTATTAAACTGGATGGCGGTGGCATTAGTACTGATTAAGAAAATCCTATGGTCTTCCATGTTTGCAGTACTTACCTGCTGCCAAGCCCCATCTTTTTTTATTTCTGTTTTACAAGCAATAGCCTTATGGTCAGCTCCAGTTCGTACAAACTGCACACGTACAGCCTCGTTTTCAATTCCTGCAATTACCTTATCCGTCTTGCCCAGTTGAAGTGCGGGGCTCGTGTTTTTCTTTTCCGCTGTAAGTGTTTCCTGCATAACAGGAAGCTTTTTCCAGGATAAAAGGGTTTTCTTGTCTATATCATTTGGATTAATGGTGCTATCCTGCGTAAAAAGAATAGCATCACAGCGGCCAAAATTAAAATTATGGAGGCGTAACAGCACATCAGTCTCTTTCA
>CBFGNP010000166.1:0-7750 GCA_965650095.1 uncultured Pedobacter sp.
CCGAAAAATGCATGGGCCGCTTGCCTGTTGCAGCAATCGTATACAAGAACGGGTTGCCTGGAGTTGCCCCAAAAATTTTGGCTGAATTTATTTTGGCTGTTTGTTTTGGCGCCGGCGTTAATATATATTTTTCATCCGCATGCTCCAGATAGCCGGGGGAATGATCTCCAATCATTTCCAGTTTCGCGTTGATCCAGTTGGCATAAGTTCTTTTATTACTGACACCACCAACTGTATCTGTAATGAGTAGCCCAAGTTGTTTAATTCCTGTAAGATCAATTTCCACTTTTACGGGCCCGTCCCCAATTCTCCTTTCTTTGCTTTCGAATAATAATTTACCATCGCCCAGCACGTAAAACCTTAGGGGTATTTCCTTATTTCCCTGATCATCTACCCCCACCATTGCCGAAAAATGTTTGGCTTGTCGATACAGGTTGAATTTGAGGATGCTGATGCTTTGTGTACCCACTCCTCTTAAATACGGAACGCCCTTTACACGCATGGTATCTTTGCCATAATTGGATTTTGCCACTACCGGTCTGATCCCATCTGAAAAGGTTTGTATAGGCAACTCATCCAGCCATATGGTATGGCTTTGCTGTGCAACAATTGTGGAAGCTGATAGCGTAAAAAGAAGTGTAAAACACGCGGATGTCATCTTATTCATGTCAATTTGTTTGTAGTGTCAGGGTTTCAGTTTCTCCTTTTGCAGGTCGGGGCACAACTATGGTAAATAAATGCGCTGCCGGATCATGGCTCAGTTTTCCTTTGCTGGTCATCACTTTTTTTGCCGAATAGCCCTGTAGGGTTACAGCTGATTCTCCTTTAGCAAATACTACTTTTACCTGTAGTTTCTTTCCCATAGGGGTAATGCCCGCAATACGTTTTTTACCTGTGGAGGTTATTTTTCCCGCATCTCCTAAAAAAGCAATTCCGGAAGAGGTGATGGGTGCTACGATGTAAAAGGCAAATTTTTCTTCAGGCAGGTCTGCACTAAATCTTTTTCCTGCTTCCGTCAATTGCACCGTACGTTTTAGCGGATTAAAGACGACCGATTTGCCCTTCATCGAGATATCGCTTAAACTGAAGCTGAATTGATTCACTTTAGTGGTATCATTGCCAAATGCAAAGACATAACTCGTTTTGACTGAACCGTGAAGGGTGTGCGTGGCTGCTACAATAGGCCTTTCTTCCTTACGCGCCATTTGCACATAATTTAGATCCAGCGGCAATAAGGGTGCGTCAGGTTTCACCAGCACGCCGTCGGTACGGCATGCCATCAGGATATTTGCCTTATTTTCTGTACCGATCAGGTCTCCTGTACCCACCGGACCTGCCGACAGCACGGACACGATCATATTGTCCATTTCCGAACTCTTAAAAACATCACTCCAGGGCCAGATGCCCATTTCATAGGCCAACTGAGCGCTGAACAAAAAGTACATCCATCTTTTAGGCATAAAGCGGTCGCCAGCTGTTCTGATAGTGGTCAGATTATTATATTTTACGCCCTGCATAAAATACCGGGGCAACCCCATACAATATTGCAAATTGATCCCAACGTCCTGTGCAGCTTTTGCCATGTGATCCGTAAATGCATTGCCCACGCTGATATCTGATTTCATTTCGGGATTATTGGTATAGATATAATTGATCCAGTCCTGCTCGTACACAGCTACTCCCGAACTTTTCAGATAACCCATAATTTCTTTCCAGTAACCCGGATCAACGGCTCCTATTCCACTGATCTTGAATCTCTTGTGATAAGGACTTGCAGGATCAATCCATCGGTTATGGGTTACCAGTGGGAGCCCGAGCTGTTGCTGAAATGCAGCCAGTCCGTTCGGAAACAATGAGGTATCGGCCGTATATTCCATCAACCCTCCTGAGCGGTTCCAGGGACGTTCGGGAAATTCCTGTTTCTTTTTTGCCGCACCTGGCTGATTGTGCACGTTATTGATTGATTTCTGATACCACCAGCTGTCCAGCTGCATATATCCCAGTGGGATGTCTTCTTTTTGATAGTGTTCCCGGAGCGCCAGCAGTGTGCCATCATAGCCTTTTTCAGGATCATAATTGTAGTAATAATCACCCCCTACATCTGTCCAGCAGCCAAAGTATTTCAATACCACATCAGCATCATTGGCCGGGCGTTTTCTACCATACATTTTACGCAGCGCAGTACCCCATTCGTTCCAGCTATTACGTATGCCATTACACAGCACAAGGATGGAGGAATGGGTAAAACCGGCAGGAAGTTTTTGTACTTCGGGATTAAGGCCGCTCCGAACATGGGCAATCCCGTCGCCCGTCATTAGCGACACCATAAAATCGGATGCCGGTGACAGAATGGCCGCATCGTTTTTATCATTGAAAAATAACCATGGTGTAGCGGTTTCCTCTAAAAAATACTGGGCCAATGGAAATATCCGGTTATGGTAACTGAAGTGATGCAATGAATCGGGCATGCGAGTGAAGTCAGGGAATGCTTCCGGGGATTGACCATTCGCCCCTTTCGGTGTGGTCAACGTAAAAAATAATACAGGATTGGCGGTATACCAGCGAATAGTGCCGGTATACAAATTATTGCTTTCCCATTGAAAGGAGATCAGGTTATATTCGCCGATGGCATCTTTTCCCTTTTTTCTTTTTAAATCAATCAGCGCTTTTCCTATACTGCCGCTCATGGTCCAGTTGAGGCTTAGCGATTTAACCGCATAGCTACCCGTTTTGGCATCAACAGTTACCCTGATGGCTTGTTTAGGCTGTGCGGATAACGATAGATGGATGCCAGAAAAAATCAGCAATAAAAAAGCTGCATTAGCTAAAGTTAACCTGCGTTTTCGTTTACAATGTTTCATCTGTTTACATTTATGGTTTTAATTGCGGCTTTACTCCTTTTGACACCTTTATCATTACTACTCCATGATGCCTGATCGAAGTTTTAAATGTCCCCTTGAATTCTCCTAAATCCTTTTGTCTCCATAAGTCCCTTATTTTGTATTTTCCTTTCAGGCCTATTTTCGCCAAATCCAAACTGAAGGATACGAGCGTTTCGTCGCCCCAACGGAAATAGGACTGCGGTGTTTGAGCATATCCGTTGATGAAGAACATCCCTATCGCATATTCCTGATGTTCCAGCTGTTTAAGCCAGACCTGCACTCCATTTTCATCAATCAGTAACCTTGCCGGCTTGCCCAGCACGTCCTGGTTTACGGCGATCACTTCATCATTGGTTAGCAGGCTTAGGGTAAAAGGATCCAGTTGTTCTATCGGGCAGCCGATCAGTAAAGGAGCGGCGAGTAAACTGAACAGAGTAACATGGCTATATTGTTCGTCAGGTGTAAGCCTGCTGGGATGTAGAGGGGAGCCGGTAGTCACATTGCCCAATATCATCATATCGGGATCGTTCCAATGACCAGGACCACCGTAGGGACTCCATTTATCGAGGGTGAATGCACTGATATAGAGGCTTAACCAGCTATCCCTGATATCAGGCCCCGTGCGGTAACTGTTGGTTAAGCGAACCCAATCTTTTACTTCAGTAAACGGAGCTGAATTAGAAATGCTGTAAAAGATATCCCTTCCGGAATTTTTCAAAGCCACAGACATGCGTTCCGCCGATGGTATTTCTATCCGCCAGTCATATTTTAAATAATCGACGCCCCATTCGGCCATCTGCCGCGCGTCTTCGTTTTCGAAGCGGTATTTACCGGTATAACGATAGGCTCTTTTATTCTCCCTAATTGAATCAGGGAAGACTCCATTGCTCAGGTTCGAGGAAGCACCCGGGTAGCCGGCATAGCTGCTGATCCAGGGTGTGGAATAAACACCGAGTTTTAAACCCAAACCATGGATGTGATCGGCCATTTGTTTAAAGGAGGGAAATTTGGCATTGGGCTGGATGGCATTGTATTTTCCACCCCGTTGCCCCTGCCAGGCATCATCAATATTGACATAGGTCCATCCATGATTGGCAAGCCCCATTTTTACCATGGCATTTGCCGATGCAATTACTTTTTCCTGATCAATTTCTCTGGCCCAGGAATTCCAGCCGTTCCAGCCCATAGGCGGTGTCAGCGCAATGGTGTCTCCTATTTTTATCGTCAGCTGTTTGAGCGATTCACCTGCTGAATTTTTGGCTTTCAGCATTGCCGTATATTTTCCAGGCAGGCTAACTTTACCGGATATGATACCGGTTTGCACATCAACCTGTAATCCGGCCGGCAGATTTGTGGCAGAAAAGAGAATAGGTCTGTCGCCTGTTGAAGCGATGGTATACAAAAACGGATTTCCAGGTCTGGCGCCAAACACAGCGGCTGAATTGATCTTAGGTGCTTTGCCGGCAGCAGGGGTTAGCATGATCCGCTCGTCTGTGTTGGGAATATTCATGGGGAGCTGCCCGCCCTTCATGGTAAATCTGGCATCCGCCCAGTTGGCATAAGTTTTGGCCATGGCGGGATCCACCGTCACCAGCAGGCCTAAGCGTTTGATCCCGGTTAGATTTACCTTTACTTCCCTGGGGGCATCACCCCATTTCATCTCCCGGCTTTCAAAAAGGATTTTGCGGTCGCCAATCACATAAAAGCGGTGTGCCAAATCTTTCCTGCCCATATCATCTACTCCTACTACTGCAGAAAACGTTATGGCATTCCCGTTTAGTAAAAAACTCAATACACTAATGGAATTCACGCCGACCCCTCTACTATAGCTCCTGCCTTTCATCCGGATGGCATCGCCCGAACCGGAGGTCTTTGCCAGTACCGCAGGGATTCCTTCCGAAAAAGTACGGATACTTAAATCATCCATCCAGACGCTACTCGTTTGCTGTGCATATCCCAGGCTGGTTCCAATCCAAAAGCAGGTCATGAAAAGTAGAAATACTTTAGACATTTGCGTTTATTTTTAATTTATCAATATTTTGCTGTCGAAATACCCTTCGCTTCAGTCACCGGCATTTCCAGGTTTTTGAAGGTAATTTCTGCCGTATTGTTCAAATGAATCACTGGCAGTTCTTTCACTGTCGGAATTTTCAATTCGCTGACTTCCATTCCTTTCACATCATCGAGCACCATTGCAGGCCGAAAATCATCCTCCTGATAACTTATTTTTACATTGATCATCTTTATACCTACTGCATGTCTGATATAAAATCCCCAGGCAGGAAGTTCACCGAACATGGAAAACTCAGGATAGTTGGCCGGATTTTCGGGAATATCCGTAATCTTATTAAGTGGGATATATGCAATTTCCTTATTGGCCCGGCCACCATAGCTGATTTCTACATTCTCGAGGGTAACATCTTCTACGGGGTATCCAGGTAGGCCAACAATCGATGAAGGGATGAGGTTATAGGGCAAAAATGGATGTCCATAAATATGAAAGTGGGACGGGCGTGGCGGCATCTTATCAAAGCCGGGACGAAGATGGTCTGGCGGTCCTTCAGTTGGGTAACCCTGATCTGGCTTTAACAAAGGGGTCTCCACTTTTACATTCGCAATATAAATTCCTTTTAAAGTGCCAACTGCACCGGTTGTATTGCGATGCCCCCGCCGTATAAAAATTGCGTTGCCGGTATTTTTAGCCACTACATTTTGAATATCAATATGATCCATAAAACCACCGTCTACCGATTCCAGTGCGATGGCAGAACGGTAAGTATCAAAAATGCTGAGGTTACGGATTTTAAAATTGCGAAAGCCACCGGCATTGCGGGTACCAAATTTCAGCCCGCTTGCGCTCGACCTTAAGGTACAATTGTCTACAAAGACATTTTCGCAGGAACTGCCTGGATTTTCAGATTTAAAACAAAGCGCATCATCAGAAGCATTGATGAAACAGTTGGTTATTTTTACGTTTTTGGAATCCGTAATATCGAGTCCGTCATTGTTCCAATAGCCTGTACTTTGGACGGTGATCCCATCAATAATTACTCCATTACATTCCCGGTAATCCTGCACCCAATCTGTGGCATTTTTTAAGGTAATACCCGACACTTTTACATTCGTACAGGAAGTAAAGGTCAAAATCATTGCTCTTCCCACCCCAGGTCGTTTGTATAGCCATACTGAATCCTGTTTCAATTCTCCGCTCCGGAGTTTTTTAAAAATATCCAACATCAGTTCCTGACCCTGCCCGTCAATGATCCCCTGGCCACTAATAGAGATATTGGTTTGATCTTTTGCTGAAACGACAGCTGGTCTTCCGGGTTCATCCCCGTAATCGGAGCGATTGGTTGGCCCAAGTAATCGAGCGCCAAGTTCCAGATGCAGCTCAACGCCTGATTTTAAAAATACCGGTCCTGACATAAAATTACCTGCAGGGATGACGACCCTGCCGCCGCCACCGGCAGATACCTTATCGATCAGTCGCTGAATGACTGCAGCATTGTTGGTTTGTCCATCAGCGACTGCGCCATAGGCGGTAATCAACTGATCCTTTACCTTGCAGTTTGCAGAGATGACGTACATCAATGAAAACAATAACAATAGTTTGCTTTTCATATCTTTTATTTTTGTATGAGTTCTAGACTATTCATAATTTATTGATCAACGGTTTAGATGATTTTGTACCATCTGCGATGGTCATCTGCAAGCAGCCTTGTTTTTTCTCAACATAAAGATCTACCGGTTCTGAAAAACTTAGCACCACCTTCCCGTTGCGGCTTAACGATTTACAACCGGCTGCGGCAAATTTTCTGAAACCTGTTTTTTGATCCGCTGCAAGGACCGCGAGTCCTTTATATTTACCGGTATAGGTATCGCCATGAATACGTACGGAAAAGCTGGCAGGCTGATCGGTTCTCAATGAATTCAAATCGGTAAAAACATAGGATCCATCTTCGTTTTTACAACCATCTGGTAAAAAGTTTTTTGTTAGCCCGAGCTTTGAAAGCGCGTCGACATGGTAACCCGGTACCGTTGCCCGATCATAAATGGATTTAAATCTTGCAGCAATCAGCTTCCCTTCAAAGTTACGGTCGGCCTTTCCTGCTATCATCAGTTTACCGCCCCGTTTCTGATAGGTTTCCAGAAATTTCAGCACAGGCTCCCTTGCATATTGAGGATTTAGAAACAATACCGCATCAAACTTATGCCCATTCATTACGGGCTTTCCATCCGTACCGATGGTCAACGTATGGTTTACAATTAAATCAGAGGGCACCAGGGCATTCAAATATCCTGCATTCCAAATTTCAAGGGTTTTCTTTTCTATATCCAGTTTGTCATTGATGTCATATACACCGCGATCGGCGTAATTTGGATACCAGTTACTCAATGCTTCCATGCCGAAAATAACAAGCAGTTTCACCTCTGGTAGTGATGGATTGAACTTGTTTAGCAGGCGCGCACAGTTTTCAATTTTGTTGATGCTATCAATGGCTTCCGGGAATTCGAGATCAAATCTCAATGGTCGTTTATCATTCAAGGCATGGTAGTGGGTACGAATACCATAGCGCAGGTCGTGGATGGCCTTTACGACCACCGGCGATAACTCCGCATCATAGTATTGGTTGTACATGGCGTTCATGCGATGTGACATGGCAACCCCCATTTGTGTAGGCAAAGTTGTTTTTTCATCTGTTTGTCCGTAGTCGCGTGGTGCCGTCCACCAACCAATTCCATTTGCCCATATTTCATCATTGATCAAACTGTTGTGGTAGGTGTTGTGAATGCCAATAAAAATATTCCTGCCAAAGATTTCCTTTGATTTTTGGAATACAGCAGTTTCCACCCTTAACGGGCCTTTG
>CBFGNP010000167.1:0-7724 GCA_965650095.1 uncultured Pedobacter sp.
CAAAGAAGTATTCTATGCCGGTTTGCAGCGGTGAATTGTTGGTGAAATTGACCGGTAGGGGCGAGCAGCCCGATGTTGTACTTGGCGAGAATATGGGTTTTGGACCGGATTTTACCAACACTGTGCCTTTCGCCGAATCAACTCCGCAAGTTGTAATGGAGTAAAGGGTAACCGTATAAGTGGTGTCTTTTCCCGAAGGATCTGGCTGGAAAGTTATGGTCGGCGGATGGGTATCATTGGAGGTTTGTCCGTTACCAAAGTTCCACTTGAAAGTGGCTCCTGCAGTCAGGACAGATCCGTTTACAAAATTAACCTGTAATGGCCCGCAGTCCGTTGTTGATGTCGGTGTGAAAACGGCAGGAACTGCCTGGTTAGTGCTGAATACGTGTTCAAATTCTGCCGGTGCACAGCCCAGGCGGCTGGTTACCACCAGCTTAATGGTAACAGATTGATTGCTGTTGGTGATCGTATAGCCGGGGAATGTTGAGCCAGTAGAAGGTATGACTACATTATTCGCATACCAGGTGTAAGTTGCGTTTCTGTCGGGATAAGCAACAGTAACAATTGGCAATGCATAAGGTGCACAGCCTCTATCGGTTGCCCATGTAAATTCAGCCCTGGCATTCGGGTTGACCGTAATTCTGACCGCGGTACTGATACTTTGGAATGATCCACTACAGGCCAGTGTACCTACTATACGTCTATAAAAAGTCGTTTGCGTAAGGATAGGAGGTTGGTAATTTTGGGCCAATGCCCCCGGTATATCTGTCCAGATTGTTCCGTCCTGACTGGACTGCCATTGGTACAAGAACTGGCCGTCGCCGCCTGTTGGCATGCTTCCCGTTAGCACTGCTGGTGCTGTTCCACTACAAATAGGCTGGTCTGCCGCCACGGTATTATTTGCTATCGGTGGTTGCACAGTGACTGGAAATTCATTACTGGTTGATGTACATTCGCCACCGCTTACATTTCTTCTGAAACGGACAATCGTGCTTGTGGTAAGGGCATTGTTTAAGGTAGTCGTCAGGTCTTCACCGGTTGCGTTGGGTACGAATGTCCAGGCTCCGTTGTTTTCCTGCATTTCCCAGGTATAAGCATAAGTGCCGTCTCCACCGGTAGGAACACTTCCATCGACGAAGACCTGCTGACCGCTACAAACCACCGTGTTGGTAGAAATGGTGTTGTCGCCAATAGGATCATTATTTGTGATCGTAACGTCACTAAATGTTGGTCCGCAAGGTGCATTCCCCGTTATTGTCCATCTGAAGACATAAGTTACTCCTGGTGCAAGATTGGTAACAGTGGCCTGCGGATTTGCAGGTGTAGCAATTTGCGCATTTACATTTCCAGAGACCATTGTCCATAAACCGGCTTCACCTGTTGCTGGTGAATTCGCTGTTAGCGTAACTGACTGTTCGTTACACAGTATCCGACCGATACCGGCATCGGCCTTGGTTGTGGCCGGAACTACAGTGATTGTTGCAGGCGTTGAGTACTCGATTGTACATCCGGCATTTTGCACAACTGCTCTGAACTGCGTGGTGCTGGCGATATTGGTATAGGCGTAAGTTAAACTAGCATTTGTGCCTGGAATATCTACCCAAGTGGCCTCCCCTTCGGCGACGCTTTGCCAACCTAACACAGCGCCGGTGTTTCCACTCAGGGTAACGATGCCAGAGTTATTGCTCTGACAAACTGTTTGTGTTCCGCTTGTTGTTCCGGGAATGGTCGGCATATTTACTGTAATGGTAACGAGGGCTTCAGATTTTGCACATACGCCAGATCCGGCAATGGTCCATTTAAATGTATATATTCCGCCCGGCACAAGACCAGAAACAGTGGTTTCAAAGTCTGTAGATACTGCAATTACAGGTGTTCCCAGGCTTGCAGAAACAACTTCCCATTTTCCACTGCCCACATCAGGTTTATTTCCTTTTAGATCATAAGAATCAGCATTACAGATAGTAGCATCTTGTCCTGCATTTGCGGCGGTAACAGCAGGATCAACTTTTACTACGACTGTAATTGGCGTACCGGCACAGCCGGACGCAGAATATGGGGTAATGGTATAGGTGACGGTTCCTTGTGAAAAAGTGTTATTCAATAAAACATCACCGATCGTGATGTTATTAGATAAAGGACTTAATGCAGTTGGATTCGGTTGACCAGTATTGCCTGTCAATCCGGGACTCGCAACGCTGGTCCATGAAAATTGCGCTTGAATATCTGAATTTATAGCTATGGCTACCGAATTATTATGGCAAATGGTTTTATCTGTAACAGGGGATATTACGGGTATTGGCGTAACTGTAATGATTACTTCATCTTTTTCATCATCACACTTTCCTGCCCCGGTTATAGCCCATTCAAATGTATATGGTTGTCCTGCAATAAGACCAGAAACAGTCGTTTCAAAATCAGTGGGATTAGCAATAACAGGTGCAACAGTGTGTGTAGAAACAAGCCTCCATTGTCCGGTACCAACATCAGGTTTATTTCCCTTAAGCGTGTAGGTGTTGGATGGACTGGTTGCGCAGATGCTTTCATCAGGACCTGCATTTGCCTGGGTAACTTTCGGCTCAACCTTCACAACGACTATAAGTTCATTCCCCGGACATTCTGTATCTGAATCGGAATAAGATTTTATGGTGTAGGTAACGGTTCCTGGCGAAAATGTATCATTCGTCAGGGCATCAGGAATTGTAAATTCGGTTAAAGCTGCCGTTTTTGTTGTCGGGTTTGTATTTCCACTGATTCCTGCTGAAGGAACACTTGTCCAGATAAAACGAGTAGGAATATTAGAAGTAACTTTTATGGCTACCGGTTGTTCATCGCAAATGGTCTTATCTAGTTCAAGGGTGTTAATTATAGGCTTTGGTGTAACAGTTACGGTAAAGGTAAATGGAACACCCGCACACCCATTCGCCGATGGCGTAATGGTATAAACTATAACCGCGTTCTGTATAAGACTCGTATTGTTTATGATCTGACTAATATCAGTAGTGCCTGATGGTGTGAAGCCTGGAGCATTTCCGTCAGGATTGGTCGCAATCCAACTATAAGTACTTCCAGGAACAGTTGAGGTTAATGCGAGGGTAGCTACGGAACCGGTACAAATAGTTTGAGCCGCATCAGTTCCTGTATTATTTGGATAAATATCTATGTCTGCATTAACGGACACAAATTTACAGTCTCCTTCTATTCCAGTATTTAATGTAAGCGTTACTGTTGCCTTTTTTAGACTAAGATCTGTAGGACCTGGGGTATATGTTGGCGTTAGCGTGTTGGTCGTATGTGAAAACGTCCCATCTCCTGTAGTGGTCCATATGAAGCTGTTATAAGTTCCTACTGTACTTGTAGCATCTAAGCTCGCAGAGGCATTATAACAAATTTTAGGAATCAAGGCTATCTTGGGCTCTGGTGCTGAAGAAAATGTAATGATCTGTGAAGCAGTTACAGTGGTACAGGTGTTTTTATGTGTTACTGAAACTTTATAAGGTATGAATCTCTTGAATTGTATAGATGGCTCTCTGCTATTTTTGTTTGTCCCGTTTGCGAAAAGGTAATCATTAACAGGGTCTAATACGCTTCCATCGGGAGCCGTAATGGACCAGGTATAAGTATCCGATAAATCCACTTGTGTGCCTGAGAATTCTGTTTTTGTGGGGCCGTTTAGCGTATTAAAATCTAAAGTCTTTAAAGCGCATAGTGTAATATTAGGGGATAATACAGCTGTAGCCGGTCCATCTGCTAAAATGATTTGCTGAGGTATCTGTGTGCGTACCGCTCCGCATGATGCGGTCTGAACTTCAAGAATGATTTCATAAGATCCAGGATTGTTAAAAATAAATACTGGATTTCTAGCTGTTGGATCAAATTGCACGCCTGGAGGGCCGTTAACAATCCAGTTATAGGTGTTGTTGACATTACATATAGCATCGATTACCGATCTGTCAAATGCTTGGATGGTAAAGGGGGCACAGCCTGTTAGCTGTGCTCCTCCAAAGTCAAAAGCAGGTCGTGGAGGATCCTGAATACATATGGGATGATTTACCGGTACTCCCTCACAGACGCCGTTCGTTATGGATTCCAATTTGATATCGTAAACGCCGTGGGTGGTAAAGGTATGTACAAAGTCGGTTGACCTGGGAACATTGGCCAGCATCAATACGCCGTCTACATACCAGTTATAAAGCACATTGTTATCGGAACATGCGGGAGTATTGGAGCCCGGATTTTGCCCTGCTATAGAGTTGTTTGTAAAAGTGACGGCGCTGTTAGTACAGGCTGCTTCGGGGGAAGAGAAGCGATTTTCTGGCTTTGTAACTACCCTGACATAGGTAGATATCGCCCCACCTATTGGCCCGCAAGGACTGATTACGGAAATGTTGATACCAAAAACGTTGTAAATTGTCTGCCCCCCAGTGCTGTAAGGTGGATTTCCGCAAGAGGGTCGCAGGTATTCGTGGCGAACAAAGCCCGACTTAAGGTCACAAAATGTATAAGTGTCAGTAACGCCATCCCCCCAGATTATTTCATAGGTATTTCCGGGATAATTGTTTAGAATTCCGGAGGCAGATACATCCACACCATACTGAAGAAAACCGCCGGGTAAACACACTACGTTACTGCCTGTTGTAGAGAAACTGTTGAAAACGTTATTGTTTACCAACATGTATGCCTTTGTGGCTACGCTTCCATCAGGCATTTCCGCTTTAACAAAAACGGTATAATGTGCAAGTGATGCGATAAATTGCCGCGGTTGAGTGGGGGGAGCAAATGTTAAAGTTGAAGCAACTGTGTTATTTAATTCATTTGTGATGGTTGCTTTGACCGAACTTGTTGCGGTTGATTGATTTGTAAAGTTATACGCCTGATTCTCTCGGCCGGGACAGAATCCGAACATGTCTGTACCAATAACGGGGGCTGAGCTGACTTGAGCTGAAACTGATGCGCCAGCCCTGATTTCAAATGCAGCCGATTCTGCGGATACCAATGCCGGGTTAGTCGATTTTATCCTAACCTTATACCCTGTTCCTGGCACCGTTCCATTAGGAATCACGCCGTTTACAAACGTCGAGTAAAAGCTGTTGAATGTGCCGATTCGAACTTCTGATCCGAAGTTTCCAGTTGCATCTGATAGAAACAACTCGAATTGGCTTCCCGGTCTGATGCATGATGTGCTTCCCAAGCTAAACGTCGCCGTAATACTCGATTCTGGGGTATATGGCCCGGCATCAACAGTTCCAATTGTAATCTGAGCATACGTTTCAGATAATTGGAAAAAAACGAGGGCAATTAACAAAATGAGTAAACGTTTTACCATATACGCGGGATGCTGTATAAAAGTAATTAATTTTTTTCTTCAAATTCGTAATATTGGAAGGAAATGAGATGAAATAAAAAAAACCACAGGAATTTCCTGTGGTTTTTTTTATTAAAAAGTAGGGGTGATGGATTACATCATGCCACCCATGCCACCGCCGCCCATTGGAGGCATACCGCCACCAGCAGGAGCTTCTTCAGGATCATCAGCCAATACAACTTCTGTTGTCAACAACATGGCTGCAATTGATGCTGCATTCTCCAAAGCTACACGACCAACTTTAGTTGGATCGATAACACCAGCAGCAATTAAGTTCTCATAAACATCAGTACGTGCATTGTAACCGTAGTCTGTAGTACCTTCCTTAACCTTCTGTACTACGATTGAACCTTCAATACCTGCATTCTGGCAGATTTGACGTAATGGCTCTTCAATAGCACGGCGGATGATCTGGATACCTGTAGTTTCGTCGTCGTTAGCGCCTTTCATGCCTTCCAATGCTTCAATAGCACGGATGAAAGCAACACCACCACCGGCAACAATACCTTCTTCAACCGCTGCACGTGTTGCATGTTAAGCATCATGAACACGGTCTTTTTTCTCTATCATCTCTACTTCAGAAGCAGCCCCTACATAAAGAACCGCAACACCGCCAGCTAATTTAGCCAAACGCTCCTGTAATTTTTCTTTATCGTAATCAGATGTAGTGGTCTCAATCTGAGCTTTAATCTGGTTCACACGTGCTTTGATGTCTTCAGACTGGCCAGCACCATTAATGATCGTGGTATTGTCTTTATCAACAACAACTTTCTCAGCTGTACCTAGATAAGTAAGGTCAGCATTCTCTAATTTATAACCTCTCTCTTCAGAAATAACAGTGCCACCAGTTAAGATCGCGATGTCTTCCAACATGGCTTTTCTTCTGTCACCAAAGCCCGGAGCTTTAACAGCAACAACTTTCAGTGAGCCGCGGATCTTGTTCACTACCAAAGTAGCCAAAGCCTCACCGTCTAAATCTTCAGCAATGATCAATAGAGGTTTCCCAGTTTGAACTTGTTTTTCCAGAACAGGCAATAATTCTTTCATGTTGCTGATCTTCTTGTCGTAGATCAAAATGTAAGGGTTTTCTAATTCCGCTTCCATTTTATCAGCATTGGTTACAAAATATGGAGATAAGTAACCACGGTCAAACTGCATACCTTCAACTGTTTTTACTTCAGTTTCCGTACCTTTTGCTTCTTCAACAGTAATTACACCGTCTTTACCCACTTTGCCCATTGCCTCGGCAATTAAAGCACCAATAACTTCATCATTGTTAGCCGAAATAGAAGCTACCTGTTTGATCTTGTTGTTGTCTTCACCTACCGTCTGAGACTGAGCTTTCAGGTTTTCAACGATGGCGGTAACAGCTTTGTCGATACCACGTTTCAAATCCATAGGATTTGCACCGGCAGCAACATTCTTAATACCCGCGGTAACAATTGCCTGAGCAAGTACAGTTGCAGTTGTAGTTCCGTCACCTGCGATATCTGCAGTTTTAGAAGCTACTTCCTTAACCATTTGAGCACCCATGTTTTCAATCGGGTCTTTCAACTCAATTTCTTTAGCTACCGTTACACCATCTTTAGTAATTGCAGGTGAACCAAACTTTTTGTCGATAATTACATTACGGCCTTTAGGACCTAAAGTTACTTTAACCGCATTGGCCAAAGTATCAACGCCTCTTTTCAGGGCGTCACGGGCTTCTACATTATATTTTACTTGTTTTGCCATTGTTTTTTAATAGTAAGTATCTGTTGATATAGGCCAGATTTTCTGGATATATACCTATCCGATACTGTGATTTACTGATTAATTAATTCGTTTTTTAGCTAATGGCCGGATGGCCTTGCTGCTTATGATATCCTGGTGCTAAGAAAGTACCGCGTAAATATCGCTCTCACGCATGATCAAATAGTCTTTACCATCAATAGGAAGCTCTGTGCCACCGTATTTGCCATAAAGAACAACGTCACCTACTTTAACTGTCGGTTTTTTACCTTCTGAATCTTCGTCAGAAACAGACACAACAGTTCCTTTTGATGGTTTTTCTTTTGCAGTGTCAGGAATATAGATTCCAGATGCCGTCTTTTCTTCTGCCGCAGCAGGTTCAACAATAACTCTGTTTGCTGTACCTGAAATGGGTTTAAGGTTTAAAGCCATAACTTGATATTAATTATTTTTTAAGTTAAAAATTTAAAATCGTATTAACTACTTGGCTTCAGTCTATCAGTTTTTATGCCAATGCAACTATGCTTGACAAATTTGCACGGCCCTGTCAGCAAAGGGATTTTACTAAACTGTTTTCGTGTCAGAGTGGCAGAACAAAAAAAAGCCCGGCATCATGAATACCGGGCTC
>CBFGNP010000168.1:0-7723 GCA_965650095.1 uncultured Pedobacter sp.
AATCGTTATGTCTTTTACTAATCTGTTTATATAAACTTCGATTTTGGTATATCCCGTGCTTAAATCATTTCCTTGAGCATTGGCTATTTTGGGATTCAGTCTTTTTTCAGTTTCCCAGGTATCAGGCATCCCATCTCCATCTGTATCTGTAAGTGGAGCAGTCGAATGCAAAACAGGCCAGCCGCCGACATCGGTCTGGGAATCGATAATTCCTTTTTTACCCGTTTTTGAACCGTTATAGGTAACCATCCCTTCTTTAACTTCTTTTACAATCCTGGTATCTACAGCATCTCTCTTGAAGCTAGCGCCTACATATAACAGCACGGCATTATAGGCTTGTACAGCGGTATGCGGTGTTAATGCTTCAGCAGCGAATGGAACTGTCATTTTTGAAAGCAGATAATTCGCATCCCCTAATCCAGATCCTTTATCCATCCCACCGTTCCAATTGTCTTGTGTTACAGCTGCATTCCCATCAACATAATTTCCCGAAGCGTAAAACTTACCGAAGCCAGGACCGTATTTAATAAGGTCAGCCTCCATTGATATTTCCATGATCCGGTTCTTTTTCGATGTTGCGGTCCCCGGACCTGCTTTATAATAATTGGCGACAAGGTTATATTCACCATTTTCCCCGCCGTACGCACTATTGTTTCCCCAGTTATAGATCACATTGTTACGGTAGTCGACCTTGTCTGTTCCGAAAGGGCTGCTTCCTGTTCCGGTCCTGTGCCCGCCATCAAAACGTGGGTTTCGGCTGTTATGATGTGCCAATAAATTGTGATGAAAACTAACATTTGATCCTCCCCAGATGGCGCCATAACCATGATCATCCTTCTCATGAAAAGATTTGTTTAAGCTTTCTGAAAGGATACACCATTGCATGCTGAAATTCTTGTTGGCATAAAAAGAAGAACATTCATCTATTGACCAACTCATAGAACAGTGATCGATGATTATGTTCTGGTGATAACGCCCCCAAAGTGCATCCTGCTCATTTTTAGTTAAATCCCCCATTCTGAACCGCATATAGCGGATGATTACATTATCTGCATCCACGTTCATTTCATAGTCCTGTATGCAAATTCCATCCCCCGGAGCCGTCTGCCCGGCAATGGTAACATTCCCGTTTTTGATTTGAATCCGACTTGCCAGTTTAATATTCCCTGATACTTCAAATACAATAATTCTTGCGCCCGTTTCGGCAATTGCGGCTCTCAGACTTCCGGCTCCGGCGTCATTAAGATTGGTAACCTTAATGACTTTACCGCCACGGCCACCTGTAGCAACTTTCCCATAGCCCTCCGCTCCGGGAAACGCAAAAGCGGTCTCTTGTTGAGGGGTATTTGTTTCAGCTTCTTGGCCAACTTCCGTTTCGCTAACATTTTTTGTTGACTTTTTGCATGATGCACCTAAAAAAAAGAGCATAGCAAAGCCCAATGAAATAGATTTTAATGTTTTCATAGTTTGATTAAGAGGATGGTTAATCTGATTTTCAATTCGTCGGAATGCTATTTTGAAATGTCCGAAAAGACAAATCTCTTCGGACATTTATAATTTACCTGATGAAATTATTTAAGTCTCCAGCGTGGATCTCCGGCAGAGTCCCTTCCTGTAAATCCGCCGTCTTTGATGCTAAAGTTCCCCGTTGCAGGACTTGTAAAGATATCGCCAGCGGTCTTACTATAGGCCGTTGTTCCCGGGAATTGTGTATCTGCATTTGACCAAACAAAATCAGAGGTGGTAAAGTTATTGGAGCCATTCACTGTTCCACCAGATTTCAAGTAACCATTAATCGACACAACAGGAGGAGTAGACGTATTGCCTTTGCCGGGCCCCAGAATATTATTGCTGAAATCCATCATTGTAATTTCAACATCCTTATAATTAACCATATATTTTCCAGTAGCAGGAGCACGGTAAAAAGTGCTGTTATTGATATTTATACTTTCGGCAGCGCTCTTGCTGCTCAGCATTACGTCTGCTCTGGACACGGTACTGTTGCTGATGGTGATATTCTTGACCTTTGTGTTGGCGTCATCCACAGTCAATATACCATACCCACCAATACTATCAATCAGACAATTGTTAAAAGTGAGGTTGTTAATAGTAAGCGCGCCTCTGAATCGTGCCACACCTCTCATATTTTCTAATCTGCAGGATTCGAACGTGATCGCTCCGATATTACCCGCGGAATTCGGGTTAAACACATATTTACCCGCAGCATCGCTGGTTCTGATGACTACATCATTAAAGTTGATGTAATCGATACTGGCATTCGCAGCGAAGTTGAAATTACTTCCTGTATTAAAGAATATTATTGCCTGAGACGGATTTAACTGATTTTCACCGCTCATAATGGTGAGTGGCTTATTCAAATTAATACTCGCCATACTATATTCCATCCCCCTGCGTAGGATAATTGTTGCCCCGGAAGGAACTTTCAAAATCGTATCTGACAGCACAGTCGGCCGGTCCGTGATTGCAGTCAAATCGATGACGACACCACTAGGAACTGCCTTTGTGGTATAATTGTTAGCGCCCCTGAATTTTGCACCGCTGTAAAGCTCGATTTTATACGCTGTTTCGGGCAGTAATCCGGCAACTAAAAGGTAAGCATTACTGATATCAGTTGCGGATAGATTGAGGGTCTGTACCACGGTATTATTGCCAACCGTCACCACTTTCACTGTGGTAACCGCTTGGCCTTCATTCCTCCATTTAAACAATATGGATTTTGCACCTACATCGGCTAACACAGGGTCAACGACGATAGTTGGAAACCTTGGTGTTTTAATTTCACCCAAAAAAGAAGGTTTAGAATTTTTTGTTGTATCAGCAGCCACTGCAATAATCTGGATTTGATACGACTGTTCCCAAAGCAGTTCCTCAAATACGATTTTATTGGAATCGATCTGAACGGACCTGTCGATAGTCTTAAATGTATCCCGGCTTATCTGGGCAATATAACCCTGAACACCGGTCATTTGCTGCCAGGATGCTTCGATATAATTTGAAGGTGCTAAAAGTGCACCTTTTATCACGGGCCTGAAAAGCCTGGGCGCCTCTTCAAGCTCCTCACTTTTTTTGCAGGATGTAATTCCACCGATCAATGCCATTAGTATAACAATGACCATATAATTCTTGAACATATTTTTCATGATCTGAATGCTTTTAATTTCCGTAACCATAACCATCATTTTTTAACGTGCCCATGCTACTGGAAACTGTTGAACTATGCAAAGGAAGGATGTATCTGACCGGAGTCTGGCCACTTGCATCTTTATATCCACGCCATGAATTAAGAATATAATCAGCCGGACGCGAGTCTATGGGCGGCGTATTCTTTACATACAATGCTTTCAACCAATTTACAGCGGTCCAGCCATCAGGATTACTGCCTTTACTCGGCACATCTTTTATTGGTGGGGTTTCCGGTGTCTTTCTAAATGTTCCACCATAAAAAATCACTTTTTTATCGGATGTATTCTTGTAGTAGAGGACACCTGGTAAATTAGCATAGGGGCCTGTGCTATTAATTGTACTTGTATTCTCTCCCATTTGGGAAAGGATATTTTTCGCCTCTACAATCTTTTTACCATAATTGTTCCACCTGATGAGGTCATAACGGCGGATACACTCGCCTGCGAATTCAAAAGCCCGCTCGTCCACAATTGCATCGAAAAATCGCTCTTTGCTAACGCTGACTGTGTTGATATAATCGTCAACTTTGGCCTGCACTGTCGCCGCATCTTTCGGGAAAGCTCTTGCTCTTACCCGTCTTAATGCAGCTTTTCCTTCCGCAGTGGGTCCTTCATTCAATTCATTTTCACTTTCTGCGAACATCAGCAGGACATCAGAATAGCGCATGATCGGCCAATTGATTCCTGTTCCTTTTGCAGATGCAGATCCTGAAGGTGTAGGCATTAAAAGTCTTGACCATTTTGCGGTACTTAAGCTGGTTCCTGATAATGGAGTTTGCACCAGTTGTTTATCGTATTTAAAAATGGCAAAAGATTCTAACCTGGTATCGAGGGTATCATATTGATAATACAAGGCGGGACTTAGCCCAACATAACTGCTACCTGAGCCATAAGGGTGACTAGGATCAGCATCAACCGTACGTCCGATATTCCATCCTACATCTCCAAAACCAGGTGCAAATGCGACTTCAAACAAGACATCTTCATTGCTCACCACGCGCCAGCGGCTTTGGTTATCAAAAATATCCTGAAAACGAGCAGTTAATGGTCTGTCAAAAGTTGTCATCAATTTATAGCTGTAGTCTCTTGCTATTTTATAGTAGTCCTTATAATCAGCCATTCTTCTAGATGTCATGTCCGGGTATAACCAATATCCACCCCTGCATAAAGCAAGTCTCGAAATAAGCCCCATGACAAATTCCCTATTGATTCGTTCCACACCGTAAGAGACCTGACTTGCAGGTTTCATTAGCGGTTCGATGCTAATGAGGTCATTTATTAAAGTGGTCAAAATGGTATCTCTGCCAGTTCTAGGCAAGTAAAAGTTATCTCCACCCCGGGTTGGTTTCATGCTAAATGGAACATCTCCCCAGTAGTTAATCAGCCAGTAATACCACATTGCCCTTAAAGCTTTCGCTTCGCCCAACAGTTGTTTCATTTCAGGATTCTCTGCAATTTTTGACTGTTCCAAACCTTCAACACACAGGTTAGCACGATTGATAGCGGTATAGGCGTTGTTCCATACCGTTCTGATATCTCCATTGGCATCTGTGGCTTCCAGAGACCAGATATCCCTTCTTGAGTTATCTGGGGCTGCACCTACCCCCCCAATTTCGATATCGGTATTTCCAATAAAGGTATTCGATAATCTGGAGGTAAATGCATCCTGATTAAACAAGGCATAAATGCTATACACAGATTTGGTGGCATCAGGCACCGTTCCAAATACCACTTCCTGGGTAAAGATTGATGGGGAATCCGTTTCTAAGAACTTTTTACATGATGACAGGATGAGGACTCCCAGCATCAATAAGCTAAATATTTTTATAGTTTTCATGTTATAAATTCTTTATCATTAAAAATTTAGGCTCAAACCAACTGTATAAGTACGGCTTTTTGGATAGGCAGAATAATCTACCCCTGGTGTTAAAGCAGCATAACCACTACTTCTTGTTGTTGATACTTCTGGATCATAACCTGAGTAATTTGTCAGCAGAAATACATTATAAGCCGTACCATAAACTCTCAATGAGGATATGCCAACTTTTGAGGTCAATTTTTTCGGCAATGTATAACCAAGCGTAACATAAGTCATCCTAAAGAAGGACCCATCTTCAACAGCATCATCACTAAATACTGGAGATGCTGATCCGCTGGAGAACGGTGACCAGATCTTAGCATTTTGGTTCAATTCTGCCAAATCTGCCAAATCTGTCACCAACTGGCCATCGCTATTGATGTATTTGAAACGGTCTTCAGAATTCATCGTATTCAACATGTTGCCAAAGGTTGTTCTATACAACATGTTGAATTGGATTCTTCCTGTATTGTAAATCTGATTACCATATACCCAGTTAAAGAAGGTCGAAATATCAAATGACTTATAGGTCGCATTTAATCCAAATCCTCCGCTGTGTTTTGGAATTGCGCTTCCGATTATCTTCCTGTCTTTGTCAGCAGTTACCAATCCATCGCCGTCCAGATCTTTTAGCTTCATCGTCCCGGGTCTAATGCCGATGATTCCTCCGAGTAATGACCCTGAATTGGCTACTCCAGGTTTAAGTACATAGGATCTTGTAGTTGGATTATATGATGAAAAATCATCTACAGTATAAAATCCATCACTCACATATCCATACATTAGTCCGATTGTCTTACCTACCTGAAGCAAATAGTCATCTTGTGTTTTTAAGTCTGTACCTGCCCAGTTGGATTGATAAATCCGTTGATTATTACCATCCAATTTATCTATTCTAGATACGTTTCTACCAATATTGAAAGACGCACTCAAAGAAAAATCTTTTTTGGTGATTATATTCGCATTGAAAGCAAGTTCAATACCTTTATTCGTCGTTTGACCGATGTTGATCAATTGGGTATTAAATCCCGTATTAGTTGGAATGAGGTTGTCTATAATTAGATCTTTGGTTGTATTCTGATAGATGTCTAATGTTCCGGTAATTTTATTTTTAAATAATCCAAAATCTAAACCTAAGTTTCTTGAAATTGTAGTTTCCCATTTCAAGTTAGGATTAGGCAAACTTTTATTGGTTACTGTATAATAAGTTTGGTTGATGTCGCCAGCACCGTAAGTCCTGTTCTGACTCGGACCGAACACAAACCTCCAATCATTAGCACCAATTTGATTATTCCCGGCTTCGCCGTAACTTGCCCTGAATTTCAGATCAGAAATTACTGGCACATTTTTCATAAAATCTTCATCCGACACTCTCCAGGCCACAGAGGCTGCTGGAAAATAACCCCAACGATTGTCTGGTGCAAACCTACTACTAGCATCGGCTCTTAAAGTAGCGTAAAGAATATATTTATCTTTAAAAGTATAATTAACGCGACCAAAAAAAGAGATCATATCCTCTCCTCTTGACTCGAATGTTTCTACTCTTTCCGAGGTGCCCAATGCCATATTCGCAAAGATCATTTCTGGTGTCAAACTATCTTCAAAATATTTGGCACGGTTAAAAACTGTATTTCCTGTCGCGGTATTTAGTTCTTGTCCTAATAATAGGCCCAGATTATGGTCTTTTGTTTTAAGTACTTTATAATTTGCCGTATTTACCCATCTGTAACTATTACTTGTGCCACTGGAAAGTTCAACAAGTGGCTTATTTAACCCTACATTACGAGATTCGCCAGTCAGAGGGCCCCAATAACGTTTGTTTACATTATTCCTTTTGGTTACCGAAAGCTCCGATCTCAAAGTCAGCTTTTTGGTCAGGTCCCAGCCTAGTGCGGCATTCATACTTAAATCATTATTTATTCTTTTTCTGTAATCCTGTTGAACAAGGTCAGTCGGTTTGATGACAGATCTTAGGAAATTATCAAAATCGTCGCTTCCCTCTGCAATATCATCGGGATCAAGTACAATCTGATCTACCAAGCCATTTATCGGTCTTGTTTGAATCCCGTCGCCGATCCGGATGCTTGACGAACCTGATGTACCCGCACCATCTATGACAGTAGAAGAGTACCTCGCAGCCAGATCCAATTTTAGCTTATCAGAAATCTTGTGGTTCAATTTAAAGTTAAGGTAAAAACGTTCCTGTGCAGAATTCAGCATCAAACCCTCATCTTTATTATAGGTTGAATTCAAGCTTAATTTTGTTTTATCGGTACCTCCGGTTAAGCTTAAATTGTGTTGTTGCGATTTCACGAAACGGCCAAAAAGTTCCTCTTGCCAGTCGGTCGGCTTTTGATATTTATACAGATCCAAATCGTCATAAACGCCGAAGTATCTCGTAAAGTTTTTAAACTCACTCGACGTTTGTCCCCTTAACATGCCAAACTCATATTGCATAAGAGCAAATTCGTACGGAGAAAGGACATCTAATTTCCTGGGAAGGGTTTTGAATTGTCCATAAGAATTGTAAGAAATTGATGTTTTGCCCGCTTTAGGCGATTTAGTGGTAACAATTACTACACCGTTTGCACCTCTGGCACCGTAAATCGCGGTTGAAGAGGCATCTTTCAATACATCGATCGACACGATATCGGTAGGCGCT
>CBFGNP010000169.1:0-7665 GCA_965650095.1 uncultured Pedobacter sp.
CGCAAGGTGTGCATACGCTTACACAATTTAATTCCACAATCGCTTTTGCAGGCAAAGACCATCTTGCCGGCGAACCGAATGTGACTAATATATTTGGCCATGACGGCTTCCGAACCAGTAAAGAATGGGTCTGGGTAATGGAATACAATCAGAATATTCCAGGCAATGTTCATAATCAGCAATATTATTCTGCTTCCCGCCTGGGAAGAGGTGTAGCCTACTGGGGGCCTACACAGGATTTCATCGACTCCTTCCAGGCTTCAGACGGTTTGCCTATCACCGAATCACCGCTATATGATGCCAGTAAACCCTATGCAAACAGAGACCCAAGATTGGATATGTACTGCGTTAGACCTCATTCACGTTTTATGGGCTATCAATTCGAGATGAATACCAGCTTCCCAACCATAGCCAATTACTGGCCGATAATTAACGGAACCGCCAGCAGCCCGTCCAGCATAACCAATACCGACCTAACCAATTCGGCCCGTTCATACAGCGGTTATTTATGGCGCAAGCATGTGGACATTGCTGATTTCAACAGCACCTCTGTAAATGGGCAAAGTGACCTCAATGTAGGGATATTCCGTTATGCCGAGCTGCTATTAATTTACGCAGAAGCGAAAATTGAGGCCAATGACATCGATGACAGCACCTATGATGCCATCGACGAAATTCGTCTCCGTGCCAAAATGCCAAATTTGCCGAGGCCGCTAACCCAACCAGAATTGCGAAAGGCGCTGCGCTACGAGCGTAAGATCGAACTGGCGAACGACGGCCTGCGCTGGTACGATCTCCGTCGTTGGGAGATTGGTGAGGATATTATGAACGGATACCTGTACCTAAACCGTGCGGCAAAACCATGGACTGCCAGTGCGCTGCTCAGCTTTGATGAAAACTATACACCGAAATACAACCATGCCGAAGCCATCAAATCTTTCGGTACACAAAATGTGGTTTACAAGATCGATAAAGACGAATACTGGCCTATCCCCGCAGCAGAAATTGTAGCCAACCCGAAATTGATACAAAACCATGGCTATTAATCAAAGCAGGATGAATAGATTATTTTATTTTACTCTTCTTTGCCTCTTATCAGGTTATCAGACCGGTTTTTCACAAGCCAAATTTAAGAGGCCAGCGCTGGAACATAAAGACTCCTGGTCGGTGATTATGATACCCGACCTGCAGAACTATGTGAAGTACAATCGCAACCAGCCAATCCTTGACCTGATGATGAGCTGGATTGAAGACCATATCGATACATTGAACATTAAAATGGTCGTTTGTGTAGGTGATCTGGTGGAGCAAAACGACATCATTAATCAGGGACACGACGGCGACCAGTCGGCCCAAAGGCAATGGGAAGCCGTGTCTAAATCCTTTTCCCGATTAGATGGCAAAGTTCCTTACATTGCCGCAACCGGCAACCACGACTATAGCATCGACGATAAGGTTAAGCGACGTTCCCGTTATGCCGAGTTTTTTCCAATTGATAAGAACTGGAAGAACAGGAAAAGCATTGTACAGAACAGCACCAATGAGGATGGCATACCTACCTTAGAGAATTCGGCCTATGAGTTGAAATCACTCAATGGGAAAGATTATTTGTTCATGACGATAGAATATGCACCGAGAGATACCGTCATATCCTGGGCGAAGCGAATTGCGAAAATGGAACAATATAAAAATCATCGTATCGTACTGACCACCCATGCTTACCTGAATGCGAAGGACCAGCGCACCACCGGTGAAAACAAATGGTTTATTTATGATCCTTATTCTGTCAATAATCAGATTCAAAAAGGACCTAGGGTAACCTTGCCATTTTCAAATAATGGCGAACAAATCTGGCAAAAACTAATCGAGCCCAGCTCGAATATCGAAATGGTTTTGTGCGGCCATATCTCCGGAGAAGGCTATAAACTGGATAAAAATAAAGCTGGCAAAAACGTACACCAGATCCTGTTCGATGCTCAGTCGATGGGCGGAGGTCATCGCTACGGTAACGGTGGAGATGGCTGGATCAGAATATTGGAATTCCTTCCGGACAACAAAACCGTTAAGGTCAAAACATTTTCCCCATTGTTCGGCATTTCGCCCACCACACAGGAACACGCCTGGAAATCGGATGCACGAAACGAATTCAGCTTCGAGTTCAGCAAATAGGGTTACATAAGTTTAGAAGCTGGCTCAAATTCAAATTTGAACCGGCTTCTTTTTTTAAAGACATCACTCATATCCGGAAATTTAAAAGTCCTTCCGGAGATTTCCCATATAAAGGATCATTCATCTCAAAGGTTTTATATACACATTGTGTATTCAACAGCTCGCCAATGGTTTTGTTTTCCACAGAAAACTTCACTCTATACGAGCACACCTTCATTTGCCGAATCTATTTTTTCTTTTTTTCTAAAATAATACATTTCATTCGTCATAAATATTTACATTTGCATCAATGTTGCATTTAAAGACAAGATATCAACCACAAAAGCTTAGGGCAATCCTATCGCTGTTGCTGGCCTTTGTCTTCATTGCCAGTTGGAGTGTTCAGATTCTTCACGCGCACAACGATGCCTCATTGATAGATCAGGGCGATCATACCGAATATGTCCACACGACGGACAAGTGTGTGATCTGTGAGTATATCGCCCATAAACAGGTGCATTCCACTCCACTCGTCTATTCCCCTCTCCTGCTAATCAGGATACCTGAAGCCATCACGTTGCAACGGGAAACTTCTGCCGGTATTTACAAATGCGCTTCACATGGCTTTACTAACAAAGCCCCCCCTCCCGTCAGCTGCTAAGCGCTTCGCTATTTAATAGATTCTTAATATTTCCGCAAAGATTTGAATGTCATAAATGAGTATCAGTATGCATTTTATATTCCTTTGCCTGGCTAATACTCTGATTCTACCACAAGCGCTTTCTACACGTTAAACCGACTTCCTGCCGGTGTAAATTCATCATTAATTCCAAAGTTCAGTTTAATGTGCCTCTGCGGGCATCGTAATTTATTTATTTTGTATCGAAAAGTCTATCCTTCGAAAAGCTGTTTTTTTACCTCATCTTATAGCTTAAAAACCTGTGTTATTTTCCTGTTGATCAATGCTCTTAGTGTTGGGCAACTTGCCTTTGCACAATCCTATCGGCTAATTGGAAGGGTTCTGAACCATAATGGTGAGCCATTGCCCAACGTCCATATTGTTTTATTGGAAGACAGACAAACAACGAGCACCGACTCAGTCGGGAGATTCAGCTTCCTCCTGCCACAGGGCGGTCCCTATCAGTTAACGGCCTCCCATGTCGGCTTCAAAGCAGAGACCCGCTTATTTAATGTGACAGGAACACCCAAATCCATCACGATCATTTTACATCCGGCTAGTCATGAACTGGCAGAGGTGATGGTGCAAGACCGCTATGCAGATACGCGCAAGCAAACAGCATCATTAAATATAGAGGTGGCAGATAAAACATTCATGGAACGCAACCTTGGCGGTAGTCTGATGCATACCCTATCGCGGCTGCCCGGTATCAAGACAATTGGCATCGGATCCGGTCAATCTAAACCACTGATACGTGGAATGGGCTTCAACCGGGTGGTAGTGACAGACAAGGGCATCAAACACGAAGGACAGCAATGGGGAGCCGATCACGGTTTGGAACTCGATCAATTTGCCGCTGGCGAAGCCGAACTTCTAAAAGGGGCCGCATCCTTTATATATGGATCGGATGCCATCGGAGGTGCTATCAATGTAAAACCCGGTCTTTTACCGGCAGCTCAAACACTTGGCGGATCGATTGAACTCATTGGAAAAACGAACAACAACCTTTACGGCAGCTCGCTCAACTTCTTCGGCCGTAAACAAAACTGGTTCTTTGACTCGCGGATCACATATCTAAATTACAGCGATTACCGGGTACCAACAGATACGGTTTATGTATATGATTATGCGGTAAAGCTCCATAAACAATATTTGAGGAATACAGCGGGGCGCGAGACCGGTGTTCATTTCAATACCGGCTACATTACGGATCGCTTCCGATCCCTGTTTTATGTGTCGAATGTCCATACGCGCAGCGGCTTTTTCGCCAATGCACATGGCCTGGAGCCGCGTAGGGTCGACACTTTATTGCATGACCATTCTGCTCGTGATGTGCAACTGCCCAGCCAGGAGGTTAACCACTTTAAGCTCGTCAATCGCAGCCACTACCATACTGGCAGTCACTTGCTGCAGGCCGATTTTGGTTATCAGCATAATTTCCGGCAGGAGTTCAGCCAGTATGTCAACCATGGCTATATGCCCGCGCTATACCCGGATGCTATGCGCACTCCTTCAAACCTGGAACGCCAGTTTGACAAGCAGGTTTATTCGCTGAATGTTCGCGACCGGTTGCAATTGAACCGTCATGAACTCATCCTTGGTCTTAATGGCGAGTATCAAAATAACCACATCAACGGCTGGAGCTTCCTGGTGCCCTCCTTTAAGCAATCTACAGCAGGAATTTTTCTGTACGATAAGTTTAAGCTAAGTGATCAGGTCTTGGTTCACGCAGCCCTGCGTTATGATCACGGCAGGCTCCGCATGTTCCGGTACACAGACTGGTTCCAAACCGAAGGGCAAAAGCTCATCCGGGCGAACAATCTGACGCGGACTTTCAATACCCTTGTGTGGTCGGCTGGCATCAACTATTTGTCCCCGGGCCCTTTCAGTCTGAAAGCCAATGTTGGCAAAAGTTTCCGAATGCCCATTGCCAAGGAATTGTCGGCCAACGGAGTCAACTATCATTATTTCAGTTATGAGCGTGGCAACCCCTCGTTAAATTCTGAACAATCGTATCAGGCCGATCTGACCCTGGGCTGGGGTACCGAAAAGTGGTCCGTACAGCTCAGTCCTTTTTATAACTATTTCCCCAATTACATCTATCTCAACCCCACTGCCGAACACGATTATTTCTATGGCGCCGGCAATCAGGTTTTTCAATATGCGCAAAGCCAGGTAATGCGCTACGGTGGGGAAATCCAGTTAAAATATCGGATCATGAAAGCCCTGAGTACCGAACTGCTTGGCGAATACTTGTATTCCAAACAGCTCTCGGGCGACAAAAAGGGATATACACTCCCCTTTTCACCACCCGCTTCCCTCCTGATGAACCTGAGCTGGTCTCCTTCTCTGAACAGCAATTTCACTAGCACCTATCTGTCAGTTGATTACCGCATTACTGCCGCGCAAAATAACATTGTGCCGCCTGAAAAGAAAACGCCTGGCTATGGCGTCGTCAATATACAGACAGGAGCCGAAATTCGCTTAAATCATCAGCCTGTTACAATTAGTCTGCAGGCACAAAACCTGTTCAATACCCGATACCTGAATCATACTAGTTTCTACCGGCTCATCGAGCTGCCGGAAGCCGCAAGAAACATCATCCTATTACTCAAAGTGCCTTTTATGATTCATTCGACACGTCAATAAAACAAACAATTAAACAAATATTAACACAGAAACACTTAAAAATTATGAAAACGACAAAAGTTATGTTAGCATTCCTGCTACTGATTGCCACCTTTACTGCATGTAAAAAAGACAAGCAGGAAACGCCGAAACCCTCCATTGAAGGGCTTGAAGTAGGAACAAGCAACAGCAAGGTCGCCCACCCGGGCAATGACCTGCACATTGAGGCTGAAATTATCGCGCCCGGCAATATAAAAGCGGTGGTGTTAGAAATCCACCCGGAGAGTGGCAGTGGCTGGGAAGTAAACACTACCTATACTGAGGGATTTTCCGGACTCAAAAATGCACAATTTCACAAACATATTGATGTCCCCGCCGATGCAGCCCTTGGGGAATACCATGGACATCTGAAGGTGACCGATCAAACTGGACAGGTAACCGAAACAGAATTTGAGCTGCAGGTTATTGCCGATCCTACAATGCCTTCGGTATCAAATTTTGAAGTCGGTCTTAATGCTGCCGGAAACGACCTGCATGTAGAAGCTGTGATCACCGTTCCGAATAAAATAGCGGAGATCGTATTGGAAATACATGGCTCCGGATGGGAAAAGGAAGTAAGCTATACAGACGGCGCTATGGTCGGGCAAACCACCTATAATCTTCACAAGCACATGGATATTGCCGCAGCGCCCAAAGGCCATTATCATGTCGACCTAAGAATTGTTGATCAAAGCGGAAAAGAGAACGATTTTGAAACACACTTCGACAAACCTTAACTCGCTTTAGCACCTTAGCGTAAAGCTTTTTTTCCCGTTTAACAATAATTTAATCTGATGAAAAAACAACTCCTTTATTTCTGCTTAACGATTTCGGTTCTGGCAGGAGCCTGTAAAAAAGACAATGTACAGGAAATCGACACCGAATATCCGGTCGTCGATATCAATGCGGCCAGTTCCTTTCCAGTTCAGTGCAGTCATGTGAATCGTGGCGAGAAATTTACCTTTCGTGCTCTACTTAATGATAATACAGTGTTGGGATCGGTAAGCCTGGATATTCATCATAACTTTGATCACCACGCCCATAGCACGGAGGTAGAAAGCTGTGGGCTCGACCCGGTGAAAACACCACTTAAACCGTTCCTGCTAATCCAAAGCTATCCTATACCAGAAAATTTAAAAACCTATGACATGCAACAGGAAATAAACGTACCTGCAGACATTGATCCTGGCGATTACCACTTCATGATCCGGCTTACAGATAAGGCTGGATGGCAAACCATCAAAAGACTGAGTATTAAAATTAGCTAATGCAAAAACCCGGCAATCTTTTGATTCGCCGGGTTTTTCTAAACCTGTGCCCTAATCCATCAGAGTTCCAGCACCAGGATATTCGGATAGCTCTTACCCTCGTGGGTAAAAGGCGTAAACGGATGGTCAGCGATCCGGATCTCACTGATCGGATAGGCTTCTGGTTTGCACGGATTATCAGTCGCAGTTTTGGAAACGGTATAAGTCAGTGTGGCCGTTCCAAAGCTCCCCAATTTGATCTGATAGGGATATTGTCCGGCAGTTTCGTGGAAGACCGAAAATTGCAGCGTTCCGTTTAAGGGAGAAGTCGATGTTTCATTCCTTACAGCCCAATTGACAAACGGCTTGCCCGTAGTGGTATTGACGACAGTAATGTCGCTGGCCTGCAAATTCTGGCTAAGGATCAGGTTTTGTCCGGTCGCTTTATCCACAAACTTGATCAAGATATTGGTTGGCGGGCTTTCATTCATCAGACCGTCGCAGGGATTACCCGACGAATCTTTTTTCTGGCATCCTCCGGTCATAATTACAAATGCAACTAGTAGAGGGAATAGTGAGCGTAAGTTCATAAGTTGTAGATTGATATTTCTTCCAAAAATAAGATTCCGGCTAATATCATCCAAATTGAACTGAAGTGAAAGCCCTAAAAAAAAAAATAAGCGGGACTCAGCCTAAAGGCGATTTCCCGCTTAAAATTAACGCGTTCAAGTAAATGTACGGCTGCTTCATGAATTTTAGATGAAATTTATTATTTATCTCGGCGGCTTCAGCCAATGGCATGATCAGCGATCAAAGAAACGTAGCGGATTGGTTATCACCCGTATTAAAGCTTGCGTCTATATGCAGCCCTGCTATCGCTGAAGGTATGTACTTCCAAGTATCGCTCCAGGTGAGAAATGTGTG
>CBFGNP010000170.1:0-7625 GCA_965650095.1 uncultured Pedobacter sp.
TTGGTTGAGCAGCATGTCTTTTGTTTTAACGCGGCTCCATTCGGTAGTACTACTGAGCCTTCCGTTAAACAAAGAAAGATCCATTCCAATGTTCAGTGTCGTAGACTTCTCCCATCTTAGGTTAACCAGCTCAATATTATTTGGAACAACGCCCTGTATATCTGCAAATGCTGCATTTGCAGAATAAGTTAGCGCATTCGATCCTGAACCAGTTGGACCACGGCCAGAAATACCCCAGCTGCCCCGAAATTTCCAATCCGACAGCCAGGTTGTTGTACCCGCCATGAATGACTCACCCGAGGGTCTCCAATAAGCCGAAAAAGCAGGGAAAGTCCCATATCTGTTATTTTCACCAAAACCCGAATTTCCTTCCCTGTTTAATGACCCTGAGAAACTGAACCTATCCAGATAAGAATAGATAAACTGCCCTACAAGAGTTGTTGTGTGTTTGATAAATTTGTAAGAATTGAGGTTATTAATTCTGTCTGTTGAATAACTTGATGTTAAAAGTTCAGAAGGACCATTCGAACCATTTATCGTAATGCTCGTTGTATTCTCACTGTTGATAATTGAAGATGCCAGTGCCTGGATCGTATGTTTGCCAATGTTTAAAGAATAAATAAGATCATTTTTAAGGTAGAGTTTCGAATAGTTCTGAGGAACTATAGATCCAACGTTTGCATTATTGTCAATTTTCAGGTAAGAATTGGTCTGTCTGAAATAATCAACTCCAGAGGCTGTTAATGGCAAAAATTTATCTGTCCTGCTGCCATAATAGGTATTTGCAACTGAACTGATAATCTGCACTCCTTTTAATGGATTATAGCGAAGCTGGACCGTGGCGTCTAAGCGATCTCCTGAATTTTTACTGATTGCATCATTTGTCAGGGCGACAGGATTTTTCAGATCATTCTGAAATCCTGAAGGCCCGGGGACAAAATACCTGGGTAAAGGATTTCCATATTCATCCTGGGTAAAAATTGGGAGTACCGGAGATTTTCTCAGGGAAATATCACCAACATTCTCATAACTGCTCGACTTATTATCATGGACATAGGAGAAATTGCTGCTGAACTTTAGCCTGTTCGAAATATTATAATCAAAATTGAAGCGCCCTGTGAGGCGTTTAAAGCTGGTATTGATCACCGGACCTGTTTCATCTACATAGCCGATACTAACATTATATTTTGTTACCTCACCGCCCCCCATAATGGCTGCAGTAGTATTTTGAGAAAATCCCCTGGACATATTAATCACTCCAGGCCAATAGGTATTGTTATTGTAATTTTCAAAATCCGATGCTCCGGTAGAAAGAAAAAGCTTTCCAATCGTGCTTGTGGTCAGGTCTATGCCGCTTGTCCCGTATCTGTTTTGATATCCTTCCAATATCATGGTCTTATATTCATTCCCGTTCAGCAGTGGTATTGGTTTCTGCGGAACCTTGATCTGAGTGGTGGAGGTCACATTAATTGAAGGTGCCATATTGTCTCCCCGTTTTGTTCTGATCACGATTACCCCATTTGCACCATCTGAGCCATACAAAGCAGTTGCGGCTGCATCTTTTAATATCTCAACCGATGCAATATCAGCCGGGGAAATACTTACCAGTTCACTTAATCCCTCAGGACTGTTTACATCCACGCTATTTCCTGCCGGAGTTTTAAAAGGTACATCATCTACCACAATTAATGGTTGTGAATTAAGGCCCAGGGATGCCGCACCCCTGATCTGGATAGAAGAGCCCGAACCTGGATTTCCATCATTCATGGAAATCAATAGCCCCGATGCTTTTCCCTCGAGCATCGCATCTATTGTGTTGGCAGGCACATCCTTTAGATCATCCATGTTAACGCGCGAAACTGCCGCCGTACTATTCTTAGGATCAACATTTAAAAATCCTCCCATATTGGATGGCTTTCTGGCGACAACATCGACACTATTAAGAGAATTTGCATTGTCTTCCAGAACAACATTAATTACACCATCACGTATCGCTCTGGCTACAGATTTCATTCCTATCATTGCAAAATGCAAGGAATCATTCTTATCAGCAATTTTAATCTGATAGTTACCATTTTGATCCGTCGTTACACCATTTACCAAGCGTCTGTCGCGATTTCTTTCCGTTACATTAACCCCTGGAATAGCTTGCCCGGTTCCCTTTTCTGTCACTCTTCCTCTTATAATCAGCCCTTGTGCTGAGGTAGGGCTTTGTGCTTGTAATTGTTGTACCATCAGCAATAACCCGGCAAAGGTCATTACCTTAAAAAACTTTTTTAAAATCATTGCCCGATAATTAGTATTGTGAAGTAAATGCATTATCTATTATCTGTATAATCCCATCTTTTGCAATGCGATTTTGCGGGTAAACAGTAGGGTTACTGGTAATTATAGTAGCGGTTATCCCATCTGCAGATATTGCGCTCAATGCACCAGAATAGCTAACCGTCATTTTTACATAAATGGTTTGTGCAGGGGTAGATGCCAGAGATATTTTCCTGGTGGAAAATGTTCCTGTGGTATTTCCATGTGTAAAAATCTGCTGATCAGAAACAAAAAAATAGCTGATATACTGGGCAAGCCGTTTTTTCACTTCTTCTGTCAAAACAACTCCAGCTGGCGTCAGTGGTAAAAGCCCGGCTGTTTGTGCTGCAGTTATAGCCTCATTAGAGGGTACAAATAATGTTAATTTTTTGTTCGCATCAGATTGGGTAATTCTCCCGCCAAAATCTTTTGTAAGAATTCCTGCAGCGGCGCAAAGTTCTTTGAACTTTTGATATTGGGGATTGACCTGCGGCACGCTGGTAACCACCGAATTGTTGATCAACTGAAAAATAGTATTTACGGGGCTGATAATTACTTTATCTATTCCCTGAAAATATCCGTTTGATTGTTTTAGGTCACGATCGTTATTCAGCATAGCCACAGAGTCTGGCTCGCTGCCGCGCAGCAGCCCATTATCAACCAAAAGAAAACCTCCATTCAGTGCAGGGTAAACATAGCTGCCATTACCAAGTGCTGTACTGGTCAGTTCCCTGTTCGGTACAATACCATTACCAATAATATCGGCGAGTTCGGCTAACGGAACCGATGTTTCGATATTGGCGACAAGCCTGAAAAATCCAGGTTTGGCCGTCGCTGCTACTGGCTTGAGCGTGTAATAAATGCCCTGGGCCCGAAAGGCTTTATTCGTAGGTGCAAAAACTGTATATTTTGAACTTGTAGAAAGCAACTTGTTCATTGTATTGGTGACGATAAGGGCTTCAGCGAAATACCAATATTCGGGTTTAAAAAATGAAGGTCCTGCTACCGTTGTGAAAGCTGCGGGTTCAACCATCTTATTTAAAGTATACATCAGACCGTTACTTTTCATAGAGATAGATTTAACATCACTTTTTTGAAGAGCAATCTTATCCCCCAAACCATTCATAGCTTGCCCATTAAATACTCTAGACGGCCAATCCATCGTTGGCGACATATGGCTTTTGTAGAGCATTTGTAAGGTGTGCATAGGAATTGAATCATCTTCATTGTAAAAGTTCTTCAATAATTTTTCAGCGTAGTACTCAGAAAATACTTCTTTTGAAGGAATGTATGCCGTTACAGAGATCGATTGCTTAAGCGTATTTAACGGATTTTCATTATCTAAATTCACCTCAGTTGCATAAGTACGCGTCCATAAAGAATCGGCCACCCCATCTCCATTTGTATCTCCATTTACGCCCTGGGCATTTGTAGCTGCAGCATTGTAAGTATAAGTCAAGAAGTATTTTCGTAGAAATTTGTTATAGTCAGCATATTCCGGACCGGTATCTAATTCCTGTGCAATGGTATTCGGTGCGACTAAGACCCGGTCAAGTACGTGTATTACACCGTTTCCAGATGCTACATCTCTTCTGATAACGGATGCACCCAGTACGTTCATTCCGGTTTCGGCATTTACAGCGGATCCTGGACCATACACATCTGCATAGTCCTGGGCAGTTACATGATAGTAATTATAAAATTCAGGAGTATAAACCTGCAGCATTTTACTTGGATAAAATATCGCTTTGTTACCCAGTTCATCATAATAAATATTGTTTGTTTTGCTTTCATATTTATAAATATCAAAGTTGGTTTTAGATACTCCAGGATTCAGAAAGTTTCCCTGAAACAACATCCATTTCATGATGTGATAATTCACCATTTTTGTCAGCAACTCAATAGGCATGTCGTCTATTGATTTATAACTGGTCTGACTGGCAAAATACTTCTGAAAAGCTTCATTATCAGGTGCCATTACGGTGAACAGACCAGAAGAGTTCAGTTCTTCTTTTAGGCCTGGAACTCTATCAATAGCGGCTACAAATGTTGAAAGTGATGGTTCCTGCGAAAGTTGTAAATAGATTTGCGATGCTTGCCCGGGAGGCGGGTCATAAAATTTTCCGTATTCTTTTTTACATCCGCTTACTAATAGACAAAAGACGGATAATATAAGTATTGGTTTCCTCATAATTATAATTTGGTTTAGTTGAATCAATAAGTACATTGATAATTGATTCCAGTACCGATGGTATGGATCTCTGATTTTATGATGCTATATAAAATCTAAGGCATGCGCCCTTTTGGAGTTAGTGTGTTTGCTTGTGTCATTTTTGGTTAGTTTGATCTGGTTAGAATATGAACACAAATCAATTCTTATCCCTTAAAAAAAGCTTAAATTTGTCTTAATCTTAAAAATTCTTCTACTTCTTTTTCATGGGAAATAGTCACTTAAAGGCCGATTTTTGGAAAAAAGCTGTTTCGTTGTAACGGTATGCATTTTTTTTGAAATGTATACGGCTAAAACCCGGGATCTTTTTTTATTTTTTCATCCTTTTACATTCCTATTCAGAAAGATCAGGCAATCGGGAAAGATCATTTTTCCCATTTTGAGTTTGAAAAATAAGATTAGAGCCTTACTCGTTACCATTAAACTTCAGATTCTGGTACTAACAGATGAAGATTTGGTGTAATGATAGATACATCCCTGGACAAAGGGACTGAAAGCAAACATGAGAATCGCCTCAGGCAGATTCTCATGTTTGCGATATATCTAAAATTACTGGTACGCTAAAAGAGCTAACTCCTTTTTCCGACCTCTTATTTTATTGATGTGGAGTAGGATGACTGGCAGTATAACCAATCAGACCTTTGATCATTTTACCACCATCATTCGTCAACCTTAAATAGAAATCCGATGAAAGTGCAACCCCATCCGCATCCAGATTAAGAAAATACTTGCCGGCTGGCGCCATAGATGCATTCTCAGCAGTCTTAAAAATTTGAGTAGCCTCGTTTAATTCGTCAAACATGGAAATATAAACACTTTTCACGCCGACATTTTTTGCTGCTGCAAATTGAGACCACATGAAGTCGCCATGCATCCTTTTAATTTCATTCTTCGGTTTGGCAGTATTGTCATTGTTAAAGGAAAATCCGGGATATATATCTGCCTGGTAGTCTTTTCCATTCGCGTTACACCAGGCTAAATCAGCAGAATAGGCGGCTGGAAAATTCCCGGTTCTGCCTACGTACCAGGCCATGATCATATCGCAGGCCTGGTAAGCCGGCGCATCTGCTGCATCCGTAGAAAAATCACCCATTGTCCCGCCAATTACATAACAGCCCTGAGACTTAAACCAGTTGATTTTATTAACCCATTCTGCTGTAATACCACGACCACTTTTGCCAACTCCCCAGAAACAGACTACAGGTTTTCCATTTTGTCTGGCATATGCTGAAGATGCTGTATGCTGCTGCATAGAACTGGTCCAATCAGCTTCACACGGGGTATTACTGCTGCAATCGTACATAATATAGAATTTTCGTCCATAAACTTCTGCGGAATTTCTTGCTTTTGCTACGATCTGGTCAAACTGGTTCTTCTTAGCACCAGCTGTCAGATAACTGCCAAATCGCTGCAAAGCGACGCAGTCGATACCATACTGCTGCATCCACTGCATGTGTTTAGCAATTGTTTGAGAACTCCATGAAGAAAACATTTTAGCAGGGGTACCATTACCAAGATTTCCCGTATATCCAGGTTCAGTAATACCATTTTGCTTAAATGGTGTTCCTGTATAGGTATAGAGATATTCCCTTACATCCGGCCAGGCCTCAAGGTTCATGTGCTGCCAGGAATTTAGTGGAGATCCGTCACCGGATGCGCCAAACCATCCCTGGTAACCTGTTGTTACTTTTCCAACAACATCACCCACAGGAGAGGCTAAGGCAATGACTTCAGTCCTTTTACCATTAGCCATCATCTGGTCTTCTGCACCATTTTTTGAGAGACCTTTTTTAGCACACCCTGCGCCTGCAGACAGGAAGGCTGTTAAAATAAACAAGTTTAATGTTTTCATTTTTAAAAAATTTAGGTTTATAATTGAGATTTGATTTGCCGCAACTTATAGCCGCTATCTATTGTCAATAAATCGTGATTCGATTTATTTTGTGGTTTAACTAAATCAGTAATGACCGGGTGATAGCTGCCTGACATCCACGCTCCCAGTGGTCTCCATTTTTTAGCTTTTTTTCATTTGATTAGATAAATCCACTCATCCCAACCAACCACTACCAAAAATTATCTGACATAGCAAGCGGCGCGGTTTCCGCTCCTGAAATGCTTGTTTCAGGATATAATCATATTTAAGGCGTTTGAAAAGCCCATTGCTGACTATTGCTTCCTGCATCGGTCCAAATCTGAATAAGTGCACCTGTAGTAGTTGAATTGCCGGCTACTTCCATTAGCTTATTACTTTGTACACCTTTCACGGTATAATAGCCTCCTGAAATCGGCGTAATAATCCATTTCTGGTTGCTGCCACTTGTGGAAGTGTATAGCTGGATTTTTGTACCGTTAGCAGTCAGTTGCCCGGAAACGTCAAGTGATTTTCCACTTTGCACACCTACAATTCTATACTGTCCGCCTCCCAGGTCGGTCACTGTCCAGCGCTGATTGTTTTGGCCATTGTAATTCCATTGCTGAATTGGTGTACCATTTATTGTTCCCTGTGCTTGTGCATCAATAGCCAGGCCGCTGTTCCGATTGATAATCTTATAAGTCCCGTTAGGAAGAGCAGTGCTTCCACCAATATATGGCGCCAGAATTGGCTTAAGTAAATTAGCAGCCTTTATATGACCACTAACGCTTGGGTGCAGCCCGTCCGAATAATCTGCTGCCGTCAACCAACCGGTAGTGTTTATATAGTGGATTTTATTATCCCCTGCCGTAATTCTCGCATTTACTGCCGCCAGTGTTGGAGTGGCTTTTACACCAATGAACGTTCTCATTACAAAAATCTCAGCATTAGCAAATTTTACCCGAATATTTGCCAGGAAGGTGGTATAAGCATTCTGAAACACATTATCTGGCACAGCTTTATTATTGTCATTCGTTCCAAGATTAACAACAATAATTTTGGGGGTATACTTCGTAAAGTCCCAATTTCCAGAAGATATATATGAAGGGTTTTGTACTTTGAAGTACTGCACATCCATACCCGGATTGGTAGTATAACCGCTTACAAGCGTAACTCCCGGATAGGCAATCTGGGTATGTTCAGCACCTAAGGCTTCTGAACAAACCCATCCATAGGCAG
>CBFGNP010000171.1:0-7586 GCA_965650095.1 uncultured Pedobacter sp.
AGTGATAAATTAGAAACTGAAATCATATTGCTGAAAAATAAGCCGCAAAGGTAGGCATAATTTATAAAATGATTTTAACGATGATTTATTAGTTTTGGTATTTATAAATTGCAATTGGACAAAGACGAATTAATAGCACGACTGGAAGCACCGATGAATTTTCAGATGGTGGCCAATTCAACGGCGATCATTGAAAGCAACAACCTGGATATTGACGACCTGCTGAAGATCACTTTTCACAAAAAGAAAGAAGTGGCTTTCCGGGCGGCATGGATGCTGGAATACCTGATGGTACACAGACCGGACAGGTTCAGTAAATATGTACATAAGCTGCTTGCCCTGTTGCCCAAACAAAAAAATCCTTCTGCCATGCGGCATTATACCAAGATCATCTCGCTGATGACGGATAGAAAAGCGGATCAGGTGTATAAAGACCTGATCAGGCAGATTAATTTTGAGCCCGTAATTGAAGTCCTGTTTAGCTGGTTGATTGATCCGGAAATGCTCGTAGCCACCAAAGTGCATTGCATGCAGTCGCTGGCCAACCTTAGCGCACGTTACGATTGGATCAGGGAAGATCTGCAAGAGACCATAGATCACCTAATGGGAGTCGAGAGCATTGCTTTTTTCGCAAGGGCAAAAATGGTAAAAAGGCAATTAAAGTGGACATAGCTGAAATGTGCCCAGAAATTCTATTTTTGTATAGTAGGGCGACCCGGTAGATGATTATGGAAGAAGAAATAACAATTTTAAGCAATATTATAAAACGCAGGAGAAGTATTTTTCCTGTTAGCTATACCAGGGAAGAGATACCTGTAGCGGTAATTAAGACGATCCTGGAAAGTGCGAACTATGCACCTACACATAAACTTACGGAGCCATGGCGTTTCATTGTATTCAGAAATGAGGGAAAGCTAAAACTTGGTCATGAACTTGCCCGTCTGTATAGGGAAACAACACCCACGCATCAGTTCCTGCAAAAAAAATACGATAGCATTACGGAAAAGGCGGAGCAGGCCAGTTGCATCATCACGCTAAATGTCCAGTTGAACCCGGATAAAGTGCCCGAATGGGAAGAGCTGGCTGCTTTGGCTTGTGCGGTACAAAACATGGCGCTGACTGCCGAGGCGCTCCATGTAGGTGCCTACTGGAGTTCGCCAGGAATGATCGCAGATTTGAAAGAATATCTTAACTTAGGTGAGCATGAGAAGTGTTTTGGCCTTTTTTATATGGGTTATCACCAGGAGCCAGCCAGAGCAGCAAGGCGCATGCCAATAGAAGATAAAGTTAAATGGGTAGAATCATAATGATGAATAAAGAGCATTTATATCAGCTTTGTTTACGTTTTATTGAACAAAGGATCCAGACTGCTGAAACAGCACTGACACAGGCACGTGAGGCCAGCAATGACGATACCAAGAGTAGTGCCGGTGATAAATATGAGACCAGCAGGGAAATGATGCAGCAGGATATCGACCGAAATAAAAGGCTGCTGATAGACGCTGAAGAGAATCGCAAGATACTGGAAACCATCGGGCATTCCCCTATAACAGATCATATCCGGGGTGGAAGCCTGGTTTATACCAACCAGGGGATTTTTTACATCAGCATCAGCGCTGGCCAGCTGCAGTCAGAAGGAAAAACTGTTTTCGGTATTTCAGCCGCCTCGCCCATTGGTAAGTTAATGATGGGAAAGAAAAAGGGCGATGATTTTTCTTTTAACGGGAAGAAATACGTGATTGAAGCCTTTGATTAATGAATAAAATTTGCTTAATGAATAAAAAGGGCGGCCAGGATCCCCTGACCGTCTTTTTTATTAAAAGCTTTTAACGATGCTGTTGTGCAATGTTTTTGGACTCCAGTATCCACTGGCGATGATCCTCCTGACCGTAAACAGTGGATCGTTCTGATCACGCTTGTCGGCCAGCGAAAAAGCCATCCTGAAACCACGTTTTTTAAGTTCGGGAATGCCTTCTGCATTCCATAAACCAAAAGGATATGCAAACTCGGTCATTTTCTTTCCGGTGATCTCTTCCAGTTTCTTCGTTGGTTTATCCAGTTGTTCTTCCCAGTCTTTTCCTTGGTACTTTTTAAAGTTCTTATGGTCGTAAGTATGGCTGCCAATTACATTTCCTTCATCAGAAAGCTGTCTTATCTGTTCTTTGGTCATATAATCCACAAACTTTCCTTTTCTGCCAATAGAAACCGTCATGATGAAATACACGGCTTTATAACCATACTTTTTAAGTGTCGGCGCGGCAATGGTGAACTGATCCATATCTGTATCGTCAAATGTAAACATGATCGGTTTAGGAGGCAATGGGGCACCGGTGTTCAGATAAGCATACAGCTGATCAGGTAAAATAGAATGATAACCACTATCGGCCAGCATTTTAACCTGGTCCTTAAAGTTTTGGATCTCCACAATATAGTCTTTGCCCACTTTTCCATCCGAAGGCTTCCAGTTACGTACCTGGTGGTAACACAATACAGGTACCTGTTTGCGCGACAGAATCGTTTTCGCATCCGCAACCTTTATTTTCGAAACATCCACTGCAGGTGTCTGTGTGTCATCTTCCGATACTTTGGTCTCTTCTGCGACAGTCGCTGCAGCCTTATCTGTCGCAGTTGTATTGGGCTGTGATTTGGACTGGCAACCGGCAGCAAAAATCACTACTGCTGCCATAAAGGGTAAAAAACGCTTGTTCATGGATTGATATTTAGTGCAAAACTAAAGAATCAAACGCAATAAAAGGTAGTTCCCGCATTTATTCCCAAAGATTTTTTTTTATTAAGCAGATTGATGTGAAAAAGGAAAGGGCCTTGCAATTGCAAAAGCCCTTTTCTCCTAACCAAACTTAAAAAACTTTGTAAAACTGCAGCTTAGAAGTAAAACTGCACACCCAAATTCGGGGCAAAAGTATTGGCTTCTAAACCAAATTCGTCTGCTTTAACTTTATTTCCTGTTGCTTCATTTTTTACTGATGCGTGGTTATAACCCAGTCCGTTCACCGAAAATTCGATACCGACTCTCTTCGTTGGGAAGAAAGCGAAACCTGGAGCAATGTTTACACCAATACTAGTAGTCGTGGCTGTTTTTGCACCGGTGTCGCCATTTGCATCAACAACTTTATCGTTACCGAAAGACATAGGTACCGACAACTGGCCAAAGAACTTGAATTGATCAGATAAGCCTACATAGTAACGGCCAAAAGGTGCAACTTTAAAGGCCTGGTTTAAATTTAAATCACTTACTTCCTTATTGTAAGTATAACCAACCCCTGTACCGATAGCGAAATTGTTGCTTATAAAGTAACCCGCACTTGGAATCACGCTGAAACTGAAGTCAGACTTGTCAGCACCATCTACTTTTGAGGAGCTGAACCCTACGTTACCACCAAGCATGATCTTACCTTTTTCTGTTTGCGCCTGAGTAGTAAATGCTAGACCGGCAACTGCGACTAATGACAATAGTAATTTTTTCATCTTATATTTATTTAAATTTATGATCTGGTCATTCTTTTTTTATTATCTGACCATCTACGTTATTTAGTCAAGCTGCATGCCAAAGTAAATCTTCGATATAACTGTAATTATGGCCGATATTTATAAGTTCTTAATTTATAAATGGATAAGAATTTGCTGGTGTTGGTTTATTATTTTGCGCTGACATTTCAACATTAATTATGACAAACCGCTTCTATTTTATTGTAGTCTTACTGACTTATCTTGTTTTTTTGTCAGTATCTGTCCTGTCCGTTTTGGCATACATTTGAATAAAACATGTACTTTGGCTTTAGTATTTATTAAAAAAAATATAAATTCATGAATCTTTGTACTCATTAATGCGTTATGGTAATATGAGATTATTAATAGAACGGAAACAGGTTAAAGTCTATCCTGACCCAAAGCGGGTTATTGCGAGGTTTTTTTTTAATGGTGAAGAACGGGCAGTTGAGGTAGTTAAACATGTACTGGCACTTTCAGATGAGGATGTGTTCGGTCTCATCTCCCCATTGTTACAGGAATATTCAAAACGTCATCGTAACATCACCAAAATACTTACACGTCATTGTAAAAAGGTAAGGGAATGTATTGACAAGGCAGGTTATGATTTTGATTCACTGGACAAATACCAGAAACTCCTGCTCGGTTCTTATTTTACTCATGAATATTCTATTGAATCTGCCGCTTTTTTCAACCCTTCAGTGGTAGAAGATCCTGATCAGTCAGATCTTGTAGAAGGGGAAAAGCGACTAATCATCAGCTTTAGGGCTGTAGGTGAGGGTCATATCTCCTCAGTGGTGTTTAGGAGGGCGCTGATTGACCGCGACCATAACATTACAGTAATTCCGGCAGGGAACTATATTGATGAAGCAGAGGTCATTAAAAATGCCATTTATAACAAAAAGCTCTTCCTTAAAAAGGCGGCTGATTCCAGGATAGATATTGAGATCTTAGATGAGGTGGGTGCCAAGCTTCAGGATAAATTTGATTATGCTATGCTCCGAAAGGTTATTCTTGACGGGAAGAGCATTGCGGAAAGCGACCTGAAGAAACTGGAATATGATAAAGTACTTTGGCTATCTGATACCTACCATGAGATCAGTTTCTCGAGAGATACGGATATCTCGGACCGAATCATTTTTCCGATATCTGAATTTGAGCGTAAAGGTATCGAAGACGCCCGGTTCGTACGGTTTATAAAGGATGACGGGAGTGTGGTATTCTATGCTACCTATACCGCCTTTGATGGGGCGATGATTATGCCTAAATTACTGCAAACCACCGATTTTTACGATTTTAAGATCAGTCCGCTTCACGGTATCGGTGCCCAGAATAAGAACCTGGCGCTGTTTCCGCGCAAGATCAACGGTAAATACGCCATGATGTCCCGTATAGACGGCTGGAACAATTATCTGATGTATTCTGACCGGCTTACGGTATGGGATAACCCGGTGAAATTACAATCTCCCTTGTTTCCATGGGAGTTCATGCAGATCGGAAATTGCGGTTCACCAATAGAAACCGAGGCGGGATGGCTGGTGATTACCCATGGAGTGGGGCCGATGCGCCGTTACTGCCTGGGTGCGAGTTTATTCGATTTAAATGATCCTTCTATTGAAATCGGCCGTTTAAAAGAACCACTGGTTATCCCGAATACAGATGAGCGTGAAGGTTATGTACCCAATGTGCTTTATTCCTGTGGCTCGATCATTCACGACGGGGAACTGATCATCCCTTATGGTCTGTCAGATTACTGTTCCTCCTTTGCTACGGTAAAAGTTGAGCTGCTGCTCAGCAAGCTCAAAAGCACGGTCTGTGCAGTGCCTGCAGACACGATCGCCTCCTGATCATAAGATGTGATGGTAAAGGCCGATGTAATCGCTTACCATTTTTTCTTTTGAGAATTGTGTGGCTGACCATGCTCTGCATTTCTTCCGGTCGATGCGCGCGAGCTGAGCTACCGCATTGACGGCACCATCAACATCATCGACGAGGAAACCCGTTTCCTTATCGTTGATCAGTTCAGGCATCGAGCCTCTGTTAAATGCGATGACAGGTGTTCCGCAGAGCATCGCTTCTGCTACACTTAATCCAAAAGGCTCGTCGAACCGGATCGGATGGAGCAATGCCGCAGCCCTACCCAATAACTCATTTCTTTTCGCGGGTCCAGCAGGGCCGATGAAAGAAATATCGCCGTTTAGAAAGGGCTCAACATGCTGATGGAAGTAATTTTCATCCTGTATAATGCCTGCAATCAAAAGCTTTCTCCTGCTTTTCCGGGCAATCTGAATGGCTTCGGCTGTTCCTTTGTCGGGATGGATCCTGCCAAAGAAAAGCAGATCGTGGTCAGCTGTGTCGCTGAACGTAAAATCGTTGGTATCCAGTCCATTGTAAACAGTAGCAAGATAATCGAGACCGGCATGCCTGTTGGTATTGCTGATCGATACATAATGCCCTGATGCATTATATTTCCGGTATACTTCTACAATTTTTTCTGATGAAAAACCATGTATAGTGGTTAGCATGGGGGTTTGTATCAGGCGGGAATAAGTTAAGGGCAGGAAGTCAAAATGATTATGAATGAGATCAAACTGATCAGCTTTTTCCATCAGGTTACTGATGTGCAGGCATTCCACAACTTTTGCATCCTGATCTCTTTCTTCTTCATAACCCTTCTCTATCACATGATCCAGCGAGGCACCCGTTATAGAGTCCCCGGTAGCAAATAGCGTAACGTCAATACCCGCTGCAACCAGTCCTTCAGTCAGGTTCGAGGCCATTTGTTCCCATGGGCCATAGTGGCGTGGAGGAGTTCTCCAGGCCACAGGGGATAATACAGCTATCTTCATACCTTAGCCGCGGCTAGTTGAGGATCTCCTTTTTTACGTCTGCGAGGTCGCTGTTCCTCACATATTCATATTCGAATTCAAGGCCTTTCAGCACAAATAAATGTGAGATCCAGTAGGCCAGGGTGCTTTCAGCGCCCTGATTACGGTTTACGCCATGGCGCTGCAAACCATCGCCACATCCTTTCGTTTCATGGTCATATAAGGGTAGTTTCAAGCTATTTTCTCCCAGGAACCACTGGTAGCACAGGTACATTTGCTTAATATAAGTCAGGTCGTGCGTAATTTCATACGCTTTAAAATACATCAGGACCATAGCCATGGTTTCGATAGCCTGCTGATCATATTCCGCCATCTCTTCGCCATTGTCATACAGCCAGCCATCATTTCCAACCGGATTCAGGTAACCCTGGATTAAAGTCTTCTGACCCAGGTATTCCATAGTTTCCAAAGCGACGTCCAGCGATTCTTCATTCTTCGTCGCCTGGTAATGGCATAAAAGCGCCAAAGGTAAAATGGCGTTGTCGTAGGTCATCTTCTCTTCAAACCAGTGCCAGTGGCCATTTTGATGTGTATGATAAGCTGCTTTCAGCGTCGCCGCAAGCTGATCGAATTCTGATCTGATCTGCTCATCTCCCGGATTGGCCTTCAGATAGCTGTTTAAGCCGATCATGGTATTGGCCATGCCCCGCAAGTGTTTAAGATCCTTAAAGTGCGGCACTGATTTATGAAACAGTTCAGTTGCAAATTCGCGGTAAGAATTGTTAGGCGCATTGTCGATCAGATATCCTAAAGCCCAGATGGTTCTTCCGAATGAATCTTCTGATCCCACCTCGTCCAGGTATGTCCGGGTAAAACTCAGGAAATTGCGGAAGTTGCCATTGTCGCATTGCATATATTGAATGTAGCTTAGGTAAATAGGGAGCAACTCTAATGCAACTTTACTTTTGGTTTGCTGATAAGCAAGAATTCCCAGGATTAAGGCCCGGGCGATGTCGTCCAGGCAATAGCCCTCCTTTAAATTCGGGATGCCATACTTGGCATGTTGTACAATGCCGGTATCATCAGTTAACCGCTGAATATGTGTCATGCTAAATGATGGCATGGCATCAGGATCAATAATCTGTTTGTTGTTATCTTCTTTCTCGGCGAGCGATTTATAAATCGCTTCATCCAATACATCTATAAACACCTGACCGGTGTTCGGCCAGCGCAGATGCAGTCCGTACTCAT
>CBFGNP010000172.1:0-7583 GCA_965650095.1 uncultured Pedobacter sp.
AATAGCAGAGCCGGTGAATCTACATTTGTAGCATCAAGTAATTCATACCAATTTTGATCGTTCTTCATACAATTACGGAAAATTACTTCCAGGCATTCCGTAAAAAGCCCAGCCAGTTTTTATGGAAAATATTATCAATGTCTTCTTGTGTATAACCTCTCCTTGTTAATATATCAGTATATTTTTGCAAATCTGCAATAGAATTTAAATCCCATGGGGACTGTTCTGTGCCAAAGATACCATCCAAATCACTACCAATAGCAATATGTTTACTATTACCGGCTATCTGACAAATATGATCCCAATGATCTACCAAATTCTCCAGCCGGATATTTAATTGCCATGGATCTGAAACCGTATCAATAAATCTTATGTCCATTGCCCAACAATCGAGCATCCCTCCAATAACAGCATCTCTTTCAATCAGCAGTTTTATCTGCTGATCTGTAAGCTGACGTTGGTTAGGCACTATTTTGCGAACATTGTGGTGGCTTGCCCAAACTGGTCCCTGATATAAATCCATCACCTGGGTAAACCACTCATCTGTTAAGTGTGTAACATCCAGGATCATATTAAGGTGCCCCATTTCTTTTAATAACTGCATTCCCAATATACTCAGCCCGCCTTCGGTCTTGGTTCCTGGCGCGTATCTTCCAGGACCAAAATGGGATAATCCTACTGCCCTGAGTCCGTATCCGTATGCCTTATGCAAATAAGAGACGTTCACCAATGAATCTGCACCTTCCAAACTTAAAATATATCCTACTGGCTTTTTCGAATCCGGTACTTCGATATTATTCCACAAAGATAAATGCCGTTCTAATTCTGCCAAATTGGTAATTTGAACCATTTCACCCAGGGTTTCCATCTCTTTATACCATGCAAGCTGAGCTTGTGTCATTGCCCAGGCCTGCTGCGGGGAATTCCAGCCTGGTAAAAAACTTCCATAAGGCGTATAACGAGATAGCTGGGTTGCCACAACCAGACCTACTCTTCCCTTTCTTAGCTCCGGAATAGAGACCGTGCCCTTTCCGCGATCGGGCTTATCTTTCATGTGCATTTCTCTTTGCCTTATTTCATCCAATGGCAGTGAAAGGTCCCGATTCCATTCCATTGCATTCATAGCAAGGTCAAGATGTGCATCAATAATAAAAGGTTTCATATAAAGTCAGACATCTTGTTTAACTGAACCAAAAGGATATTTTGACATAATTTCCTGTATATCGTAGCTGAATCTTCGAAATGTTTCCTCCAATCCTTCTACTTCCCCGTCTTTATACGTATAGAACCCCTGGTTATTTTCCATACCTAATCCCCCATTAGCAATTATTTCGTTAAAAAAGTCCGGAATAGTAGTTGCTTTAGATAATTCAGGATTAAGATCTTTCATTACCATACCGTATGCGTAAGTACCCATTAAATCCATGTACCTGAAGTTACCGGCAAATGGCAGATAATATCCCGCATCATTCTTGCAGGCTCTATCTATATCTTCTACATTCACATATTCGTTTTCAATAAGAAAAAATGCTTCCCGCGCCATGGCAGCGATCATTCTCGACCTGATGCCAAAATCATTTTTTAAGATATAAGGATCCTTTTTCCAAGATGTGCTAGCTAAACTAAATAGTCGCTCAACCTGAGATCCTGAATTATTATCATTGGATATAATCTCCAGGAAATAAGTGGTGTGAGCTGGCAATGTCCAATTTACACCGATTACCCTGTGGACTGCCTGGCTATACTTTTGTATACTACTAAGCGCTATACTTTCTGTATTAACGGCTATTAATGTATCATTATCAATGTATTTTTCCAACTGTTGGATATACGATGCTTTCTCCAGTAAATTTTCAGAAGTAATAACCAGCACTATTTCTGATTTAATATCCGGGTTCAATTCAGTTATTATCTTTAAACTATGACGATCAAGAACACTGGCGTCATCCCCGCAGATATCTGAAAGATGGGTGTTGATGCACCTTGAGGCATCCTGTCTGTTTTTGGTATATAGAATAACCGGATGTCCTCCCTGCAGAAGACAAACGACAACACTAAACGTCAGATTTTCAGCACCAGCAACCAGAATTACTTCTTTTTTTATATTCTCTTTCATCTATTTATTTTTTGTCTTTGAATTGCCAAACGGAGCTGATACAAGAAGTCGACAGCCCTCGTTAAGTTCAGGACAGGAATGACAAAACCACATGTTTTAATTAATCTTTCGTAAAATCTGGGTTGCTTTTTTAATTGTATAGTCAATTTCCTGTTCTGTGTGAGCTGCGCTTATATACCATAACCCCCTGCCTATGATTCTGATTCCCTGATCGTGCATTCCTGAAATAAATCTGGAAAGCTTTATGCGGTCATACATTAAGGTGTCTCTGAAATCCTTTATGGCTGACAATTCGGTAAAACCCGTATGAAAGACCGGACCAATACCCTGAACCAATAAATTATGCCCTGTTTCAGCAGCAGCATTTTTCAATCCTTCCATTAATTTCCTACCAAGTTGATACATCCGTTCGTAAGGTTTTTCTCTCTCAAGTACTTCTATAGTTGAAAGAGCTGCAGCAACTGTTGCATTACTGGAGTTCATAGTACCGGCATGTATTACTTTTGATTCTGTGATTACATTCATCCACTCTGTCTTTCCCACTATGGCACTAATGGGATACCCGCTGGCGAAAGCCTTAGCAAAAATGGAAAGATCAGGAGTTACACGGTAATAAGATTGTGCTCCACCCAGTGAAATTCTAAAACCAGTTATAACTTCATCGAAGATCAAAGCAATACCGTAACGATCACAGATTTCCCGTAGGCCTTGCAAAAATCCTTCAGCCGGCAATATGCATCCATTGTTACACATTATTGGTTCCGTTATGATCGCAGCGATTTCATCATGGTGTTCAGCAATTTTCTTTTCAACCAGTGCCACATCATTCCAGGGGATGGTTATAAATTCTTCTCTACATCGCTCAGGCAGCCCTTCACTCCAGGGATATACTGTTGGATGTTCTCGTTCGCCAAACGTTTCAGCGGCAGGTGCAGAAAATCCCCATGAAACATTATCCAACCAACCGTGATAATGCCCTTCAAATCTTAAGAACTTTGTCTTTTTTGTTTTTGCTCTTGCAACACGAAATGCAGTATGCACAGCTTCGGACCCATCCAAACAGAATCGCATTAATTCCGCAGAAGGGATCAAACTATTTAATTTCTCCGCTAATTCAATTTCTTTTATATGCTGTCCGGCAAATAACTGCCCTTTTTCAGAATACTGATCAACGGCTTTTAGAACTTCCGGATGAGAATGTCCAAGAATTAGTGGCCCCTGGCTTAAAGTAAAATCGAGATATTCATTGCCATCTACATCATAAATTTTGCTTCCCTCACCATGGGAATAAAACAATGCATGAGGGTGGTTATATTTTCTGAATTCAGAAGAAACCCCTCCAGCTAACACCTTCTTTGCTCTTTCTAACAATAAGGCAGATTGTCTATATCTATTATTTTCCATATTACCTATGATCATAGAATTAAAGCTTATGAACAGTCTGTCCCTCTTTTTTTAGATGACTGCTCTTTTTTAAACCGTAAGCATGTGCTAAATGATAAATATCCTTATTGAAGCGTGCAAAAGCCTTTTCCCATTGCTTGGCTTGTTCTTCTGTATATGGATATAAGCCATTAAGATTGTGTAATCCACGAGCATTGTTATTAACCATTAGCTGCATCAGATCAGGGACACGATCATGATTAGAAAGCCTTTCAAAAACAGTTTCAAAAATGACTTTATAATCTTTTAAACCAATCATATCCATCCGGCGGAAAATCCCCATCAAGGTGATCCATGATCCTACATCATATCTAAAGGCTTTATCTATATCTTCAAGACTTGCCTCTTTATTTTCATACAGGAAAAGCGCTTCACGATATACAGCATACATTAGCCTATTGGTAATAAAGCCTCTTATATCTTTGCGGAGAAGTGTAGGTTCCTTTGCCCAGCAATGCGCCAGTTCATATACCCATTCGCAATATTTACTTGAGGAAAAGTCACCACAGGTTATTTCAAGAAATGGTGTAGCGTAAGCCGGTTCGGACCAATGGATACCTAAAAACCTTTCCCGATGAGCAACATAGTTTTGTAGCATACTAATGGGGATGGCAGATGTATTGGTTGCTATCACTGTTTCGGCAGCGACCCAGCTCACAATCATAGTATAAACGGACTTCTTAATTTCCAGATCTTCAATAACACACTCCATCACTAATTGGCAATTTTTGAGCATTTTGTAATCTTCAGAAATTGTTAATCTGGCCAGATATTCAGAAGTCGGCCTTCTTAACAGCCCAAACGTACTACAATGCTCAAGTTGATCATAAATTCGTTGCTGTGCGAGTCCCATATCCGATGAAATAGGTGCAATGGCCTTCACAGAATGGCCAGATAACAACAGAGAAACCACTATACTAGTCCCCATTAAACCTAAACCAACAACGCCTACATCAATTTCGGCAGTAGAAATACTATCTATCATTACTTTGGTGAAGAATAAGTTACAATTTAACGATGCAATCTATTTCGACTTTGATACCTTCCCCTAAAACGGATTGTACTGTGGTTCGTGCAGGCTTTATACCTGGAAAGTATTCTGAATAGACCTTATTATAGCGGTCAAATTCCTGTATGTCTACTAAATGGACGGTACATTTCACAACATTAGACATCGACCCTCCCGCCGCTTCTATGATTGCTTTAATATTTTGTAGCGTAAGGTGCGTTTCTTCTTCAATTGTACCTAAAACAAACTTTGAAGTTTTGAAATCTACTGCTGCCTGACCACTTACAAACAGAAAATCATTTACTACTATTCCATCAGAATATGCGCCCGTTTGAAAACTCAGGTCTCTATCGGGGTGAACAATTTTATTCATGGGTATTTTGATAAGTATGGTAAATTAGAATACGGTTCCGTAAGCAACGGGAACTGATAGTTGCTTGCTTGAATACAAAAGTAAGATGCCCACAGATTCGCCCCTTCTACTTTTGTTTGCATTTATAATACTTTCTTTCCGAAAAGGCCAAGAGATAATCTACAGCTCTTCTCTTGAAAAATATCATCCGATATAAAAATATCCGAATATGCTTGCCATGTGGTTACTTAACATCTGTTTTGGCAGACGCGGCGAACAAATTAAAACCACTCATTTTAAGTGTTTTAACAAAATTTAACACTCATCACTAAAGTTTTAGGTATATATTAGCCAGATCAAAATTTTAACATGAAAGTAATTGCTCTCACCTTACTCTTATTGAGTATTACAATGTTCTCTTTTGCACAGACCCACTACCAGGTAAAAGGTCTTGCAACGGATTCCATGGCCACTTATTCCCTGGTCAACACGACCATCACTATTTTAAATCAAAAGGACTCTACCCTGGTAAAATATACCAGGGCAAACAAAGATGGCAGTTTCGCCGTCGATAGGCTAGCTGCTGGAAAATTCATTCTTCTGGTGACTTACCCAGGCTATGCAGATTATGTGGAAGAATTTAAGCTAGACACAGCAAAACCTGTAAAAGATTTTGGAAAACTGAATCTGATCCTCAAGGCTACTTTACTCGAAGGTGTCATCATCCAGGGTAAAGTTGCGGCCATAAAAATAAAAGGCGACACTACAGAGTTCAATGCAGGCAGCTATAATTTGCAGCCAAACGCAAAAGTAGAAGATTTACTGAAGCAGCTGCCGGGCATACAGGTGGACAAGGAAGGCAAGATTACCGCTCAGGGACAAACGGTGACCAAAGTGCTGGTGGATGGAGAAGAATTTTTTGGGGATGACCCTACTTTGGTCACAAAAAACCTGCGTTCGGATATGGTTGACAAGGTGCAGTTGTATGATAAAAAAAGTGATCAGGCAGATTTTACGGGAATTGATGATGGAGAGAAAACAAAGACCATCAATATCAAATTAAAAGAAGATAAGAAGAACGGTTATTTCGGCAAGGCTGACGCCAGTCTGGGCACTGATCGCTATTATAAAGGCCAGGCTATGTTCAATGCTTTCAAAAACAAGCAAAAAATTGCTGCCTATGCGATATTTGGAAACACGGGACAAACCGGACTGGACTGGCATGACAGGGGTAAGTATTCCGGAAGTTCCGGTAATATGGAAATGACGGATGACGGCGGCATAATCATGTATTACGACGGAAGTGGTGGTGATCTGGATTCTTTTGACGGCCGGTATAATGGCCAGGGCATCCCTTCTGCCCGTACGGCGGGCATACACTATGAAAATAAATGGAACAGCGATAAACAGGCCATTAACTCAAATTATAAGTTAGGTTCTATAGGCGTAAAGGGAAGCACAAATAATCTGACACAAAATAACCTGCCAACCGGCCTGACGCACAATTCGTCTGATCAGCAATATGATAACCAGGTGTTCAGACAAAAGATGGATGTCACCTATACGGTAAAACTGGATTCTACATCTACCTTAAAAATTAAGGCAGACGGATCTTTGAAGGACAGCAAAACAAATGATATTTTTACATCAGCTACTTTAAGAGAAGACAGTAGCCGTTTAAATACCGGCTTGCGTGAACTGCGTAACGATGTGTATCAAAAAGCTTTTAACGCAAGTGCCTTATGGACAAAAAAATTGAAGAAAAAGGGGCGAACGCTTTCGGTAAATTTGAGGGGTGTATTGAATCAGAGTGAAGCCAATGGTTATTTAAATTCAACTAATAATTTTTTTAACCCCGCAAATATCAGGGACAGCACTACTACCGTAAACCAGTATAAAACGAACCACAATACCAGTTCAATTATAAACACGACGGTTAATTATACTGAACCTTTATCTAAAAAACTTTCACTAGTGTTCAACTATGGCCTGGATGTAAACAACAGCAGTTCAGACCGAAAGTCCTTCAATGAATCAGCGCCGGGTAATTACAGTGTCTTTGACCCCAAATTTAGCAACAATTATGATTTTGATCAGCTGTCCAACGTTGGAGGGGCTTCATTAAATTACCGCTTGGAAAAATCTACGATTAATATCGGAACTAAAGTCGCCGCTGTCAATTTCAAACAATATGATGTTTACGCTGATAAGGCCTTTAAGCGTGATTTCGTGAACTGGAGTCCGCAAGCTACCTACAGATACCAGTTCTCCCAGCAGAAGAGCCTAAGTTTAAGCTATAGCGGATCCACTACGCAGCCTGGCATCGACCAGATCCAGCCCATCCGGGAAAACACAGATCCGCTGAATATATCAATAGGGAACCCAAATCTAAAACCTTCGTATAGCAATAATTTTAACTTCAGTTACAATTCTTATAAAGTGCTCAGCGAGCGATATATCTATCTTTACGGAAGCTATTCATTCACAGTAAATCCAATAACCAACAATACCGTAACCGATGCTACTGGAGCCAATACTTATCAATCGATCAATATTTTCGATAAGAATTCAAGCAATTATTACCTGAATGCTTCTACAGATATGAAGATCAAAAAACTGGATATGAGTGTGGGTCTTGGGGGGAACTTTAATGGAAATGTGAA
>CBFGNP010000173.1:0-7563 GCA_965650095.1 uncultured Pedobacter sp.
GAGATTCTTCTGCACTTACCATTTCGGTAGTTTTAGGGGTTTTATTCAAAGGCATTTGATCCTGATCGTTATTTTTGGAAATTAATTGTTAATTTTTTATTAACTGACTAAGGATATTTTTGCTTAGCTCCGTATTAGCTGTAAAAATTGAACCTTGAAGCCATCCGATCAACTCCATATTCTCTTCAAAAAATACCTTAATAATAGCTGTAGTCTTGAAGAAACACAGCGTCTGATGAGTTATTTTCAACTTGATGAAGATCAGGAAGTGTTGAAAGATCTCATTATCGGCGCTTTAGAAATTGAGGACGAACGTTATGAAACTGATCCTGCCATTGCCGGGGTACTGGTTAAGGTAGACTGGGATCTGTTTGTTCAGATTCGGGAATCGGCACAAGCCATACCTGAAGGTAAAAATAAAACACTTAAACTCTGGTTACAAATTGCTGCTGTTGCCGCTGTTTTGGCCGTAGTATACATCGGTGTCTATTTCTTTAATAACCGATCAGAAAAGGTTGCCACTGTCCCTACAACACCTGTACATGATATCAAACCAGGAGATTTTGGCGCTACACTTACCCTTGCAAATGGCAGGAAAATTAGTTTAGCCAATGCATCCAAAGGTGAAATAGGAAGGGAATCAGGAATAGTGATCACTAAATCAGGCGACGGAACACTGCTGTACGAAATTGATGAAAAGATTTCTGATCCTAATGCTTCCAATACCTTGTCTACGGCCCGCGGGGAAACTTATCAGGTACGGTTGCCCGATGGCACGCTTGTATATTTAAATGCCGCTTCCAGCCTCACATATACCGCCTCCCTCATTGAAAATGGAAAACGGATGGTTAACCTCACCGGTGAAGGATATTTTGAAGTAGCGAAGGATAAGCAACATCCATTTATTGTAAAGACAGGCCGGCAGGAAGTAGAAGTATTGGGAACTCATTTTAACATCAGCAGCTATGCTGATGATGAAGTGGAAAAAACCACCTTGCTGGAAGGAAGCGTGAAGCTCTCCGCATCGGGTAACAACAAATTGCTAAGACCAGGGCAACAAGCAAGGCTATCCGCTGGCAAAATAAAGATTAGTGAAACGGATACCGATCTGGCTGTTGCCTGGAAAAACAATGAATTTGTAATCGAAAGTGAAAACATCGAAACAATCATGAAAATGATCAGTCGCTGGTATAATTTGGAAGTTGTTTACATCGGTGAAAAAACCACCCAGCGTTTCAGCGGTAAAGTGTCGAGGTTTGATAAATTGTCAAAGGTGCTTGAAATTGTGGAATCAACAGGGGAAGCTCGTTTCGATTTAAAAGGGCGAACCGTATATGTATCAAAATAAACAAACTAAACTATTAATAGAATACTAACCTTAAACCAACCAAATGAAAAAAAGATTACACTAACTCAAGACATGTTAAACGAAACCAGGCCCCGATTAGCCATCAGGACCTGGCAAAAGTTTGGAACATTCAATTAAAAATCAAACTAATAACCGCAGTCCTCCGTACGGTCCAACGCAAAAGAGGCTGCTTAACCAAACCGACTACTAATGTATCAAAATTCAAGGAAATTTGGTATGCCTAAACGGCTGTACCTTAAATTATTGCTAACTATGCGCTTAACCATCGTAATTATAATAGCGTGCTTTTTGCAGGTGAGTGCGTCGAGCTTTGCCCAAAAAGTGACTTTAACCAAGTCGAATGCTTCACTCCGATCTGTCTTCAAAGCGCTTAACCAGCAGACGGGTTACAATTTTTTTTATACGGACAATTTGTTGGAAAATTCGTCACCAGTAACCATAAATGTTAAAGATGCAGAATTGTCTACTGTACTTAACCAGATTTTTGCAGCGCAAAACCTGGATTTTGTTATCCGTAACAAAACTGTGGTCATCAAAGCAAGTGAACTGGCCAGGCAGGAAGTTATTTCCGGTTTTGTAGGCGATGCTAAAGAACGTAAGCCCATCCCAGGCGTTACAGTATCGATCAAGGGAACAAAGTCTACCGTTCAGACGGATAAGAATGGAAAATTTACCATCAGTATATCAGCAGGTGCAACCGCTTTGGAGTTCAGATTTGTAGGTTATAAAACTGTTGATGTGCCCATCTCACCTAATTCGAATTATACCATTTACATGGAAGAGAATCAGGTTACGCTAAATGAGATGGTGATCACAGGGATGGTTGACCGGAAGGTAAATACCTACACGGGAGCTGCCAAAACCATAACTGCTGCTGAGCTTAAGGCGGTGAGTCCGGTAAATATTTTTGCCGGCATTGCTGCGCTTGATCCATCTTTCAGAATGATTCCGAACAACAAGATAGGCGGGAATATCAACGCGCTTCCGGAAGTGACCATGCGTGGGCAAACGTCTTATCCAACCTTGGGTTCGGAACTTGTTGGCAACCCAAATACACCATTATTCATTCTTGATGGATTTCAGGTTTCTTTACAGGCAATCGTAGACCTGGACATGAATCAGATTGCGTCGGTAACTTTATTAAAGGATGCTTCGGCCACTGCAATGTATGGCTCTCGTGGAGGTAACGGTGTGATGGTAGTTACAACGATCCTGCCACCAAGAGGAAAAGTTGAAGTTTCCATCACCAATAACTTCACTTTATCATCCCCTGATCTTTCTGTTTACCATATGCTGAATGCGGAAGAAAAATTGGACTTTGAACGTCGTGTTGGTTTTCTAAACAGTTATAGAGGGCAAGCCATTAATGCCGAACGATATAAAGCAGTGGTGAGCGGTGTTAATACAGACTGGAAATCTATTCCTGTTCAAACAGGGATTAACAACAGAACCAACCTTTCATTACGTGGGGGCGACCAGTCTTTAACTTTCAACCTTACTTTTAGTGGAAATTTTTTACAGGGTGTAATGAAGGAACAGGACAGGAAAAATTATTCTGGAAGTTTTACGCTGAGTTATAAAACCAATAAATTAACATTCCAAAACAACACGATTGCAACCCAGGTTATTTCTAATGACTCGCCCTATGGGGAATTTAGTCAGTACCTGGATTTGAATCCGTACTGGAAACCTTACGATGAAAACGGTAATGTAAACAAGTACCTGGAAAACATCGATTTGGGCTTCGGTGTAGGAAGTTCTGTGGTCTTAAACCCATTAATGGATATTAATTATAATACCATTAACAACAGAAATAAGAACTTTAATTTAAGAAACAATACCACTGTACGCTACGATTTTAGTAAATCATTATGGTTCAATGGCGCATTGGGAATCACAAAAGTGAACGGAACAATAGATAATTTCTATTCCGCTTTAGATAGCCGTTTCAATGGTATCGCAGATTTAAGTGCACGAGGTACCTATTCGAAAGATAACAGTGATGCCTTTACCATGGACGGAACAGGTTCTGTGAACTACAACCAGAACTTTGGAAAGCACGGCATTACTGTATATGCAGGATTCAGGCTTGCCAGCACAAGCTTAAATTCATATAATGTATCTACGCAGGGTTTCCCTTTCGATCGTCTGGACAATATCTTGTTTGCTGCGCAGTATTTAAACAGCAGGCCTACCGGAACTGAAAGTACAATTAACAATCTTTCCTATACCGGAAGTGCGAACTACTCTTATGATAACCGATATTTTACCGATTTTACTTATACAAGAGATGGCTCTTCTGCTTATGGAGAGAATAATAAATTTGGTAATTTTTGGTCTGCAGGTTTAGGATGGAACATCAATAATGAGAAATTCCTTAAGGACAGCAAAATAATCAACTTGCTGAGGATTCGTGGTAGCTATGGTTCTACAGGTACATCTGTACAAGATCCTTACGCCGCACAATTCAGGTACAATTTGGGTACATCGACTGGTTATTTCGGCGAAGTAGGTGCTTTTCCGGGCGCACTTGGAAACCCCAATCTGAGCTGGCAGCAAGTACTGAAGTCGAACATTGGTATTGCTTCATCATTTCTCGACAACCGTTTAACTTTTAATGCAGAATTTTATAATGAGGTAACTCAAAATGCGCTGACTACAGTTTCGCTGGCACCTAGTACCGGTTTCCCTTCGTATACCGAAAATTTAGGTAAGATTCAGAACAGGGGATTGCAATTCGACCTGGGTTATACCATACTATCTGAACCTCGTAAAGGCTTAAAGTGGAATGTTTCTGTAAACGCCGCCACTAACAAATCTGTACTGAAAGAACTTTCTGGTAAACTTAAAGCCTTCAACGCCGCATTAAATACGAATAACGCCGATCAGACTTCCGAAAATGCACAGTTCATTGAAGGTCAGTCTACCACGGCCATTTATGCGGTGAGGTCACTGGGGATTGATCCGGTTACCGGCCAGGAAGTTTACCTGAAAGCAGATGGTACCCCAACATTTGTGTGGGACGTTAACGATAAGACCTATGTTGGCGATAGCCGCCCCAAGTGGACAGGTGCCATCAATTCAAACTTCCTATATGCAGGTTTTGCCTTAAATTTTAGCTTCAATTATAATTATGGTGCTGATCTGTATAACAGTACGTTATTAAACCGGGTAGAAGCCGTTGATGCACGCAACAACGTAGACCGAAGAGCGTATGACCTGGGTTGGACGGGACCTGGAAGTTTGAGCCCATACCGTAGAATTACAACCTTCCCAACACCAACGAAGCTTACTTCGCGCTTTGTTCAGCGTGATAACAACATTCAGCTCAGCTCAATTAATTTGAGTTATCAGTTCAAAACACCATTTGTAAAAAAATTAGGCTTGCAGAACCTTAGTGTTAGTGCCACAACGAACAACCTGGGCACCTTTAGCTCCATTGAAATAGAACGTGGTACAGATAATCCTTTTGCCAGAGAATATACATTTGGTTTGAGTGCAAGATTTTAAATTCAAAAGATAAATTCATATCCCAATGAAAAGAACAATATTAATTATAGGAATTCTGGCAATAGGTGCGATGTTTTCCGGTTGTAAGAAATTTTTGGATGTACAGCCCAAAACGAGTCTGTCTGAAGAACAGTTGTTTACTTCAGAAGTTGGTTTTCAACAGGCTTTATCAGGTGTATATGGCCAGTTGGCTGGTAACAATCTCTATGGAGATAACCTTTCTATGGGCTTCGTTTCTGCCCTGGCACAAAATTATTCAACACTCAATACGAACGCAGGTATTTCGCTGCAACAAACACAACTCCTAAACTATGCTTCAGCAGAAGTAGTAGGATACACCAATGCCATCTGGTCTTCCAGTTACAGTGCAATTGCTGCAGCAAATAAAATAATTGCAAATACAGAAACAAACCGTTCTGTACTAACCAATAATTCATATGCACAGCTGCGCGGTGAAGCCTTAGCCCTAAGGGCGTTTATACATTTTGATTTATTACGTATGTTCGGTCCCGAATATACTGCGGGTGCTAATTTAAAGGCCATCCCTTACAAAAAAGATGTAAACGAAAACGCAATTATACCTGGTACAACTGCTGACGTGGTTAAATTTGCTTTAGCCGATCTGAAAGAGGCTGCAGATTTGTTGCTAACGGTTGACCCGATCGTGACCAGCGATCTGCGTAGCAGGCGCAATAAGTTAAATTACTACGGCATAAAAGCACTGGAAGCAAGAATAAGATTATACAGTGGTGATAAATCAGGTGCTGCTGCTGCTGCAAATGTAGTAATCAGCTCAGGTAAGTATGCATTCGTAACCCAAGCTGCGGCTGGTGCCATTAGCTCAGGATTGGTGGTACGCGACCGCCTATATTTCAATGAGCAGGTATTTATGATCAGGGTTAGAGATATATTGCCAACTGTACAGCGTTACTTCAGATTTAGAGGTGCTTTAGATCAAACCCTTACGCGTACCCCTGCTAACTTTGCTACATTGTACGAAACTTCATCCGGTGGTGGTACAGATATCAGGTTTGTTTACCGTTTAGAGCAGGATGGAGGAAGCTTGTTCCCATCTAAGTTCTGGCAAGCCTCTACCGCTACCACTACAATTACCGATAATTTATTAGATCAGTATGTACCAGGCATACGTCTTTCAGAAATGTACTATATCTTGGCTGAAACTGCAGAAACACCAGCTGCAGGCGTTGGTTATTTAAATACGGTGCGCCAAAATAGGGGGCTTTCCAATCTGGCAACAACGCTCAGCGCTACCGATCTTACAGCTGCAATTACCAAGGAATACCAGAAAGAATTTTATGCAGAAGGCCAGTTGTTTTTTTACTATAAGCGTATTAAAGCACTAAGAATGCAATTTCGCAACATCAACATGACACCAGCGGACTACAAACTCCCGATTCCAGATGCTGAACTTCAATTTAATCCGAATTATGGAAACTAATCAAACTCGTATTATGAAATACTTATCATATATATTGATAGTGGCCTGTCTTTTTTCATGCAAGAAAGAAGCAGTCGAAAGCTATCAGGGAAAGGATGGCATCAGTTTCTTTGCCTACACTTACGAACTTTTGCATACCACAGCGGTAAGAAGCTACTCTTTTGCCTTGCAAGCAACTCAAAAGCAAAGAGATACCCTATTTATACCAATGCGCATTACCGGGAAGTTATCCGATCAGCCACGTACGGTATTGCTGAAAACGGCCCAAGGAACTACCGCAACTGCAGGCGTAGATTTTGAGCTGAAAGAATTCACCGTTCCGCCGGGAGCATCCACATTTAATTATCCGTTGATATTGATCAATTCTACCGGAATGGCCAGTAATGTCTACAGGATTGTACTGGAGCCAGCAGAAACAAAAGACTTTACTCTAGGTACTCTTGGCCAGACACCTGGTATTAATGACATTACGGAAGAAAACTTCCGATACCTAAAGATTGATGTAACCGGCCAATACATTGAGCCAAGTTATTGGATCTATCTCCAGGCGGATTTCGGGGAATTCAGCGCTGTAAAATACAAGTTCATGGTGAAGACATTGGGTATAACCGATTTTTCTTACGATAAGATTGGTTCTGACGGTGTACTGAACTTTCCGGTTACCCTAAGGAATGCACTGGCCGCTTATGAGGCTGCAAATGGTCCATTGTTAGATGAGAACGGTCAACAGATATCGTTCCCTTAATTTAAAATATTATGCATTTAAAATACTTTTTAAAGCTCAGTCCGATTTTTATTGTAATCATGTTGGCATTTGCTGCCTGCAAAAAAGACAATCAACAGTATAAATAAGATCAAATCAATGATATTAAGATTACAGATGCAGTAACCGCTTTTACGGTTCCTCAACTGGATTCGCTGATCATCACACCAACATTGGCCCAAACAATGCCCGAAGGTGATTCATTTACCTATAGTTGGACAATTGATTCGACAACAATTGCTGAAACTAAAAATCTACGCATTAAAGTAACATTAAGTCCAGGCACTTATTCCATAATTTACAGAGTAACGAGGAATAAAAATGGTATTTACACGCTAAAGCGTTATACAATCACAGTAAATGGTGTTTATCAGGATGGCTGGTATGTTCTCAACAGCAAGGATGGAAAAGGTAAAGCTTCTTTGAACCGGACGGATGATGTGATATTTGACAACCCAATGG
>CBFGNP010000174.1:0-7547 GCA_965650095.1 uncultured Pedobacter sp.
CAATACAACGGTGATCAACGTAGCTCCATATTATAAAATTACCGACGACCTGGAGTATCGTTTTATCTACAGTGTGATGCGGCAAACAGGTATGCGTGAAGGTATGTATAGGGCTGGCCTCATCGATCCTTCCGCGGTAAACAACGAACAGGCGTTTATTTCAAATAACGGAGAAACGAATATGCAAATGACCCATATGCTTTCTTACAATAAGCAGCTGAGCGAAGACTGGAACGTTAATGCCGTGGCCGGTTACGAATATCTTGATTACAAATACAACAACAATATCGCTTTTGGTGGAGGCTTCCGCTATGCAGGGCTTGATTATTTCGACTACCTGCAATATTCGCCGATTAATACCAGGGAGGTTTTATCTTACAGAAATCCGACCAACCAGTTGCAATCACTTTTTGTAAGAGGTGGTGTTAATTACCTTGATCGTTATTTATTTACGGCTACAGTAAGAAGAGATGGCTCAACCAAATTTGGTGCTAATAACAAATATGCGGTTTTCCCGTCTTTGGCATTAGCATGGAATATTGCGGAAGAGGGTTTCCTGAAGTCTAACACGGTGATCAATCAGCTGAAGGTCAGGGTAGGCTGGGGTAAAACCGGTAACCAGGAATTCCCGTCAGGCGCTTCTTTGAACCGACTTGTGTTCAGCAATCAGAGCATCAGTCAGGCAAATTACGGCAATCCCGATCTGAAATGGGAAACATCGACTACAATAAATGCTGGGGTAGATTTTGCGATCATGGACAATCGCATTTATGGATCGGTTGATTATTTTAACAAAAAGACCACGGATGCCTTATTTGAGCAAACCCTTGCTCAGCCCGCACCTTCGGGCCGCATCTGGGTAAATCTGGATGGAGAGATTGTAAATAAAGGTATAGAAGTAGCATTAACTGGTACCATCGTTAAAAATACGAACTGGACCTGGGACCTTACCGGTAACGCTACTTTTCTTAAAAATAGTGTGAGTGGTTTGGTCGGTTACTATGAAACAGGTGCACTGAGAGGCCAGGGCTTTTCAGGTGTACTGGGGCAAAGAATGGTAAATGGTCAGCCGCTGAATGTCTGGTATCTGGCTGTTCATGATGGGATCGATCCTCAAACGGGCAGGAGCATGTATCGTGGTCTCGATGGAAGCAGCAGCACCGGAAACGACCCGGCCATCAATAAGTTTTATTCGAGCAGTCCCAATCCCACTACATTATTAGGTGTTTCCAGCAATGTTTCGTATAAAAAGGTTTCGCTGGCTGTTAATATGAATGGTGCTCTGGGGCATTATCTTTTCAATAATACAGCTGCCACAACCATGGGTTTAAGCAATCTGTCTTCAAGAAATATAGGCACAGCTTTCTTTAGTCAGAACGTTAAAGAGTCGACATCCAATTCGGCGGCACCTTCAACGCGGTTTCTTGAAAAGGGCGATTATATGAAACTAGCCAACCTGACGCTGAGTTATCGGTTTGGTGATATTGGCGGTGCACTCAAAAATTTAAACGTTTCTCTCACTGGACAGAACCTCTTTATCATCACCAGTTACACTGGATTCGATCCTGAAGTTAACACGGATGGTGCAACAAATGGTATTCCTTCTTTGGGTATCGAGTATTTACCTTACCCGCCGTCTAGAAATGTGCTTTTAGGCATCAATTTCTCATTATAGTACGCAGGATATGTCACCTGATCAGTTCGATAATATTAAAAAAATAAGCAGATGAAATTAAGATCTTTAATATACATAACAATCATTGGTTCAGTCGTTACGAGTACGCTCTCTTGTACCAAGCTGAAGGAAGAGTTTAAGGGTGAGCTCCAGGAAGGTGGCTCATCAAATGTTGAACCGGGAGCCCTGCTGACCACAGCCTATACCTCTTTGAATACACCCTATCAGCAGGAACAGCGCTGGGTTATGCAGGAGGTGTCGACCGACGCAGCAATGGCACCTACAAGGGGTGGTGACTGGGATGATAACGGTATGCATCGTGCCATCCACCTGCATACCTGGAATGCTGATAATGGTTACATGAACAATACGTTTGTCAGTTTGGGTACGGCAATATATAATGCGGGCAACGTGCTGAGGTATCAGCCCAGTGCACAACAGGCGGCAGAGGCACGGTTTATACGGGCCCTGGCCATGTTCGATTTATTGGATCTGTATGGTGTGGCACCCATTCGGGAAGGTGCTTCTGTTGAAGATTTCCGGGTAGCTCCTGAGGTGCTGCAGCCACAGGCGGCAATTGATTACATGGTAAAGGAATTGAATGAAATATTGGTCAGTTTGCCTTTAAACGGACCTGCCAGGGCCTATGAAGCCAATCGAAATGCAGCGAAGGTGCTGCTCATGAAAATTTATCTGAATAAAGGTTCATTTCTAAACCGGCAGTCGCCCACCTTTGCAAAAGAAGATATGGATAAAGTGATTAGCCTTGCTAAAGAAATTGCCACAACAGGTAGTTATAGTGTGTCGGCATCGGGCAGGTATTTCGATAATTTTGCTCCGGATAATGATGTGAAGTCGACGGAAAATATTTTTACACTTTATAACAAAAACGGAGAAAGAGGGGGTGGCGTAGACAGAACATGGAATACCATTGCTCATTATAACATGAATCCCGGCGGCTGGAATGGCTGGTGTACTTTATCAGATTACTACGATAAGTTTACAGAAACAGACGAGCGCAGAGGCATTTATTATGATTATGCTTCTGATACCACTTCAAACAAGAAAAAAGGGTTCCATCGTCAGAATGTCGGTTTCTTTGCCGGGCAGCAGTATAACTGGAGCACCAATCAACCTCTTATGGCACGGAATCCTCCTAATACACCATTGGTCTTTACCAGGGAAGTGACGATACGTACTTCTGGTGCAACGCTGGAAACTGCGGGTATCCGACCTTTGAAGTATGCCTTTGATTTTGGAGTGACCGGGCAAAGAAATAACGACTGGGTGGTTTACCGCTATTCGGATGTGTTATTAATGGAAGCTGAAGCAATACTTAGAGGTGGTAACGGCACGGCGGGAGAAGCCTTGACATTGGTAAACGACATCAGGGACAAGCGCGGGGTTCCCGCTTTACTTTCTTTAACGCTGGACACCTTACTGGACGAGCGTGCGCGTGAATTGTATTGGGAAGGTTGGAGAAGGCAGGACTTGATCCGCTTTGGTAAGTTTTTACTGGCCTGGCAGGAGAAAGCGGCTGATGCGGACCCTAAAACGCTGGTTTACCCTATCCCAAGCCAACAGATCGCAGTTAATCCTAATTTGAAACAAAATCCGGGGTATTAAATTGCTTATACTGTCCCTGATGTTTATTGGGGGCAGTTTTTTTAATTATAGTACAGGACAACCTTAGTTTATCCATTACCTTTGATCTTGATAACAGTATGATCTAAAGCACTCGGAATCACGCCCAGATACTGACTGTTGCTCTTTCGTTTTCGGTCTTCAGCTACAAAGGCATGATACACGTGGACAGATTTACCGGAAAATGCTTTCAGGTTTACGATAGAGCGCAATTTTTAATAAATTTTATACGGTTTTAAACAGGAGAGGGTTGGGACTTGTTATCAGGTTATTCTTAAAACAGGTTATACTCAAAAAATATATTCTTGAAAACCATTACCGCAATTGTTGAAACACCAAAAGGAAAAGGACAGAAGTACGACTTTGATCCGCTGCTGGACTGCTTTAAGCTCAAAAAGGTGATGCCTGCCGGACTTTCCTTCCCTTATGATTTTGGTTATATACCGGGAACCACGGGAGGTGACGGTGATCCGGTGGACGTAATGATTATTTCTGAAATCGAGACTTTTTCGGGCTGTGCGGTAGACTGCCGTGTGATTGGGGCAATCAAGGCCAGTCAGAAGGAAAAGGACGGACGGCGCATGCGCAATGACCGGATAATAGCTGTGGCAGAAGTATCCAGGCAGTATGTAGCGGTAAACAAATTGACAGATCTGCCTAAAGACACGCTCGGTGAACTGGAAAACTTCTTTAGCAATTATAACCAGCAGGCAGGCAAGGTCTTTACACCGTTAGAAAGGCTGAGTCCGGCAAAAGCAGTGGCCCTCATTGAAAAAGCGCAGAATGAAGTGATGAAGGACACCTTGGTACAACTCTTACTTCCGATTGTAAACGGAAAAGGGGAACCTTTTCCGGAAAACCTGTACGCCAGACTGAATGCAGTGCTTAAAAGCCGCTTTGGCGGATTTACGGTTTATTCCCGCAGTCCTGTTAGCGGGATCTGGAAAGATGATCAGGGCAAAACGAAAAAAGATGAGCTATTGGTTTACGAAGTGCTGATCCATTCGGCTGACAGCGCATATTGGACATGGCTCAAAACCAAACTCGAAAAGGAGTTTTCCCAGCAGGAAATACAGGTGCTGCTTAGCAGGATACGAAAGCTTTAAGGTCTGATGCAACCAGGAAAATTAATATCTGTGCATCCTATTATAGCGTATATTTGAATATGGCAGTAACTGTGTTTCGATACTACATGAATCATCCATTATGGTGAATATTACATGCAAAAAATCCCTTAGATTTTTATGTCTAAAGGATGATCAATGTAGGGAAGGCGCGAAATGTCGAACTTTCTGGAAGATTTGCAAGCGATATATCAACTGCAAAATTACTCGAAATAATTACTCCGGTATGTTTCCAGTAGCTCAAACGGGAGATTCTGAACACTTATTAGCGTTTTTTGAGACGTTAGAGCCAGGTTTAATTGCTATTATTGCTAAATCGCGAGGCCCCCAATTCTCAGCAACGGTTATTTTTGCTAAAGTCACGTTTAAAAAGTACCTTACTATTTCGCTCAATATAGTCGCCCGATATAATCAAATATGGATGATTAGGCGAATACCCTGCGCTGTGGCTTCTTACAATTATTTTGTCGTTAACTTTCAGGCTATTTAACTGCTGAAAATTCTTAGGAATAAATTGCATCATGTATTCTTCACCATTAATCCTGACTATAAGCCATTTTGGTCCTGATGATTTCCCGTTTGCACGCTGAAAAGTAAGAGAGGTTACCACGGCCTCCATATTGGTGAAAGCCTTTATGTACTTCCTTATTTTATCATGACTGGCATGCACCTTTATACCTTCAGGAGAAACCTCCCATTCTTTGAACTTTATACCATCAGGAGAAGCCTCCCATTTTTTCCTGTCATCCAGGCCGGCTTTCCTGTAAGCAATAGACAACGGCTTTACGGATGGCTTAGTTTCATTTTTAATTTCACGATTAGCAAATACTAGTCCGCTCACCACAACCAGCAGTAAGATCAGCGCATAGATGGCTTTTTTCATATATTTCATATCCTTTCAAATTGATTCAGCGAATCTAGCTTGATATTTTTCGGACTGAATGATTTGGATTGTAAATAAAAATGTAAATTTTGTAAATAAATCGTAAATAGTATTTGGTAGCCGAGAGATGCAACTAAGAGAAAAAATGAAAATGGCTCAAATATTTCAGGTGAATCGGTTTTTAAGTCATAACTATACACATCTCAAGAAGCATTTAGAAGATGATAGAATAGTTGAATTATATCCTTATCATACGGATAAATGTGTGGAAATTAGATTTGACTAATGATATTGGCATTCGACACTTTTTACTTTGAGGACAAAGCTCAAACTATTTGTTTAAGTTTTGCGGAATGGGAATCTGAACAAGAAACAGCTACCTATTCTGAGATTGTTTTTGGCATGGAAGACTAATGAGTGTGAGAGAAAGCTTCTTGAAATTGCCCGAAAATCTGCGCCATCTAATGCGCCAAATGAAGGAGATTTAGCTTAGATTTCTTATGAAAGACGGTTTGAATTTTCTATATTCTTCATGAGCAGATATTTACTGTTAAGAATTTAAAAACACCATTTGAGCCCATTTAAAACCAAAAAATCCCTTAGTTAATGCAACAAAAAATCATATGATGATGAAAGTAGATCCTATTATCGCCGTAAAAGACGTTGAAGCAAGTTCCAGGTGGTATCAATCGCTGCTGGGTTGCAGAAGCATGCATGGCGGAAAGAAATTTGACATCCTGATAGCTGGAAATAACGAAGTGCTGATCTGCCTTCATAAATGGGGAGAACACCAGCATCCCACTATGATCAGCCCCGAAATCTCTCCCGGAAATGGGCTCATCCTTTACTTTAGAACAGATAACATAGATGATATACGGAAAAATGCCCAAAAACTGGCCTGCATCATTGAAGAAGACATTCACCTAAACCCAAATTCCACGAAAAAGGAATTTTCAGTCAGAGATCTGGATGGATATTATTTAACCATAACCGAATTTCATAACTATGATGGCTAATTTTGCCTGAAGGGTGCTGGCCTATAGATAGCTTAACTGCTTTTATTATAACCGCAATAGAAATCTATTAAAATAGATTAATATTAAAAATAGTTTTATCTTGCAATAAGTTAGTATAAGATATAGGAATTATTTACAGACCAATATTCTGATTTTAAATGCAGGACATGAATTTGATTAAAGGAGTCCGGCTTAATGATGAGCAGCAACTGTTATATGAGCTGTCACAAGGGAACGAAAACTCATTTCGTATCTTATTTGATCTGCACCGTAAACAGGTTTTTACCTGTGCTTTAAAAATTATCAAATCAAATGCCTATGCCGAAGAAATACTCCACGATGTTTTTCTGAAGATCTGGCAACATAAAAACCCTGTTGAAATCAATGATTTGGAAGCTTATTTGCGAATAGTGACAAGAAATGCTTGCCTGAAAATGCTGCATAAACATAAGATGGAGATCAAAGCAAATCAGCATTTAATCAGCAATTGGGAAGAGGAACATAATGAGACAGAGGAAGAGATCTTCCTGAATGACTCCAACAATATACTCAAAGAAGGGATTTCATTATTACCCCCGCAGCAAAGGAAAGTCTATCTTCTTTGCAGAGACGAAGGACTAAAATATGCTCAGGCAGCCGAACGTTTATCCTTATCGCCATTAACCGTTAAGACGCATATGCAACAGGCATTACGTTTCTTGCGAAATTATGTGATCAAACATAATGATATCGCCATGTTTGCGATCCTCCTGCAAATACTTAGCGAAAAAAATAATTAAATATTATTTTCCGGTAAGCCTCTTTATTGCTTGAACAGCATTTATTCAAAATATTTATTTTTTTTATTGCTTCACTACTCCGAGCACCCTTCAGCATGGATCTATACATATAAAGGGACAGCTTATTATAGCCTAAGTTTCCGGACCAGATATGAACGAGTCATTATTAAAAGATTTATACCTTAAGTATATCAACGATCAACTCACTGAAGAGGAGGTTAAGGAGTTTATTGGCTTGCTGGACGAGCCAGCTAACCAAGGCAGTTTAGCGCAACTGATTGATCATACCTGGGATGAACTGCGGGAGACGGAGATGCTGGATGTGCCAGAAGGTCATTCAGATCGTATTTATTCAGATGTCATAAGGCATCCGCGACATAAAGGGGACCGCTATACGCAGTGGTTACAGGTTGCTGCCACAATTTT
>CBFGNP010000175.1:0-7538 GCA_965650095.1 uncultured Pedobacter sp.
TTCCTACACGGATCAGGTACCCGCTGAAGATTAGAGTAGTCGCATGTCAATACGGACGGAATTTTGAACCAAAGCTTCAGTCGGCAAAACCCGTTGAGCAATCATTTTACCTGAGCAAGCCCTAAGCTGTACTGCCAGGCCAACATGAACATGGATTCATGGGTAGCCGATTTTTACCGCTCAGGTATTCATCGTCTTGTATTAAAAATTAAAAATATGAGTATGGTATAAATATCCGGTTGTCTTTAAGTGCACGACAATTATTTCTTTGTAATAAATACCCATGAAAAAAAAAATGGCCAAGAGACTATCTATACGTGATATTGCTAGCGAACTGAATATATCCAAAACAACCATTTCCTTTATCTTAAATGGTAAGGCAAAAGAGAAGAGGATAAGTGAAGAGCTTACCGAGAGGGTGATGAAACACGTTGAGCAGCGGGCTTACAAGCCTAATCAGCTGGCGAAGAGTCTTAGCACAGGAAAAACGATGATCATTGGTTTGATGGTGGAGAATATTTCTGATTATTTCTTTGCACAGGTTGCTTACCATCTGGAGGAACTCGCCTATCAAAACGGGTACCGGATCATTTATTGCAGTACGGACAATGATCTGAACAAGACAAAGGAACTGATCAGTCTTTTCAGGGAAAGGCATGTAGATGGTTACATTATTACACCACCCGCCGGACTGGAAAAAGATGTTCAGAGTTTGATTGATGATGGTTTCCCAGTAGTGCTATTTGACAGGTATTTAAAGGGTGTAGATACCAGTTATGTGGTCCTTGAAAATTATAAGGCAAGTTATGATGCTGCAAAATATCTGGTTAAAAAAGGGTTTAAAAATATAGCCTTCGTTGAACTGGATTCAGATCAGTGCCAGATGCATGATCGTCGGGAGGGATATCTGCAAGCGCTTGCCGATGCAAGGCTTTCCTCTGTAATTAAAAAGATACCTTTTGCAAGTGATTTTGATCAAAAAGTAAGGGAGCTGGTTCAATTTATTAAGCAGAACCCCCAGATAGATGCTATTTTTTTTGCAACAAATTACCTGGCGTTTAGCGGGATTAAAGCAATGAACCAGTTAAAAATAAACATACCGGAAGATATTGCTATCATTGCTTTTGATGATCATGAGGTTTTTAATATTTACGCTCCGTCTATAACCGCTGTTGCCCAACCCATTAAAAAACTTGCCCGTCAGTCGATTAACGCATTGTTGAATATGCTGGATACGAATGGCACTTCAAAAATATCAGAAAAAATAGAGGTTCCTGCAAAGCTGATCATCAGGGATTCGACAGGCGTATAAGCATCAGTTAAAAAAATAGTCAGCCATTTTGGTTGAGTATAACCTGTCGCTTAGAGTGTCTTTAAGGAAACAACAATAAAAAATGCTTCTTTACGAAAAACCTTTAACAATCGGTGTGGATATAGGAGGGTCGCACATTACTGCCGCTTTAATTGATCTTGAAAAACAATGTGTGCTCGATGATTTTAAGATCAGGGCAGGTGTAAATTCCTATGGTACTTCTGATGAGATCCTTGATGTATGGATTAACGCTTTAAAATCTATCATTTCTAAATGCCCGGATAAGATCAGCCATTTGAGGCTGGCCATGCCGGGACCTTTTGATTATAAAAATGGCATTTCCTTAATTAAGGGGATGAACAAATATGAATCGCTTTATGGCTTCGATGTGCGAAGCCACTTATCCAGGCATCTCGATCTCGCCCCGGAGTGTATCTTATTCAGGAATGATGCCGAAGCCTTTCTTCACGGAGAGGTTTTTTGTGGTGCGGCCAGATCTCAGGGAAAAGCGATCGGGATCACCCTCGGCACAGGCCTAGGCTCGGCGATTAGTATCAATGGCATTACGAAAGACGCCTGTCTGGGTGTTTCGGACTTTAAAGATGGAATAGCGGAAGACTACATTTCAACCCGCTGGTTTGTTAAGCGTTACTATGAACTGACCGGCAAGTCAATAAAAGATACCGAAGCACTGGTGAAACTGCATGGAGCTGAACCTGCGGTTGGTGTCATAGTCGATGAATTTTGTGCCAGTTTATCATTGTTTTTGCAAACCTTCATAGAAAGAGAGCAACCTGATGTGGTGGTTATTGGCGGGAATATTGCTCGGTACCATGCGTTATTTCTTGTTAAAGTTAAGCGGCAATTGGAACAGAACAGCATTAATACGCCGCTTAAGATTACTGAACTCTGGGAAGACGGGGCATTGCTGGGCGCTGCTTATTATTCTGCGTCTGAAAAGGCTGTTGCAGCAAAATAAACTTTTTTTTTGAGAGTAGAAAAACTGGGAAGCTACGTCCTACATGAAATCAAACCATATGACATATGCAGATAATTAGAAAAACAGTAACGCAACTATTTTTATTGGCTGTAGTGGGGGTAGGGAGCAGGGCACAAGAACTGATCACCTATCCCGCACCGCAGGAAGTGATCTATTCCCAGCACAATGATGATTATACTGTTCGCGTGCGCAAGCCCGGAGGAGAATGGCAAGACCTGTTTGAATATAACGTAAAGGTAGATATGGACAAGCCACAGGATGCTTCTATGGTGTATTTTGACTTTTCTGGCCAGGTAGAAGTGTCGGTGACAAAAAACAATGGCAGCATATTGACGCTGCAGATCAGGCCTGCTGCTGATGGCATCAAGATGTCTACAATACGAAATACGGTATTTTTTACACTGGATCAGCCCCGGAAGCTTTCGGTTGAATTTAATGGGGACAGGCTCCATAACCTCCATGTATTTGCCAATCCACTGGAAATCAATGTGCCAGACCGCAATGATCCAAATGTCATCTACTTTGGGCCTGGGGTCCATAAACCGAAGGATGCGCCAGGGGACGCATTTAATATTCCCAGTGGTAAAACGGTATACATCGCCGGAGGAGCAATCGTACGTGGGAAATTGGTTTGTGATCAGGTGAACAACGTAAAGATCATGGGACGGGGAATCGTGGATAAGCCGCTCAGAGGAATAGAAGTTAAAAACTCGAACCATGTGGAGATAGAAGGAATCATTGTGGTCAATCCTAAACATTACACCGTTTTTGGTGGGGCTTCAAAGCATCTGACTATCCGGAACCTGAAATCATTCAGTGCAAATGGCTGGAGTGATGGGATCGACCTGATGAGCTGCTCAGATGTTATCATTGACGATGTATTTATGCGCAATTCCGACGATTGTATTGCGATTTATGGACATCGATGGGAATACTACGGAGATGCAAGGAACTATAAAGTCACCAATTCAGTTTTATGGGCGGATGTAGCGCATCCCATCAATATTGGATTACATGGTGATACGAGTAAGGAAGGCGAAGCTATTGAAAACTTACATTTTAAAAACATAGATATACTGGAACATGATGAGGATGATCCAAACTATCAAGGCTGTATCGCCATTAGTGACGGTGATCTTAATAAAGTGAAAGACATCATTTTCGAGGACATCCGCATTGATGATTTTCAGGAGGGCCAGTTGTTAAACCTAAAGGTGGTAAATAATGCAAAGTACAATACCGGTCCGGGAAAAGGGATTGAAAATATATTCTTCAAAGACATCAGCTATAATGGATTGAATTTGATTCCCTCCATAGTCTCTGGTTTGGATAGTGGTCATTCCATTAAAGATATCAGGTTTCAGAATCTTCGCATCAATGGTAAATTAATTTTGAATCCGGCCGCTGCCAATATCAAAATAGGCAACGATGTTTCCAACGTTAAATTTTCGAAATAAATCAATAAAATGGAGCGAAAGAGGTGTTTTACTTTTTCAGCTCCATTATGGCTACTTTTCTGAAGTCGACCGGTTGCCCCTCACTCTGTAAGGCGATAAATCCTTCCTTTAAAAGCTTACCATCCAATTTAACAGCGGGATTAAAATTGTTTACGACTCCGCCACCAATCCGGGGTTTGGCATATTGCAGTACGGTATCTCCATTGATGAGATGCGTAATCAGTGAATCACCCAATACAATCAATTCCGCAGTTACCCACTCCTCTTTTTTGTAAGTTTTAGAAGTCGACTCAATGCAATGCCGGCTATCGATTTTTCCCTGATAAATTACATCTGTTCCCGGGGAGCACATGTTGCCGGTGGGGCGGGGCTTCCCGTCTTCCAATCCTGCCAGCAATTGAAATTCAATTGATATTGGCCAGTCCTGATCTTTCAGCATGGTCTTTGGATCTTGTGAATGGAACATAATGCCGCTGTTGTTGATGGTATAAGAAGGGGCATCGGCTTTCCATTCTCCCGTAATCCGGTACTCGACCAGCAGACGGTAGTGTGAAAAAGGCTTTTTGTAGTAGAGGTGACCGAATTGATCATTGAAAGCGCCGTATTGGTCATATCTTATTTTAATCATACCATCTTCAACCCTAAATGTATTGGCGAAGTTATCCCCCATCTCATGATGATTGATTTTCACGTTCCAATCTTTGATATCCCTGCCATTAAACAAGTTTGTCCACCCGGCTTTATTCCCCGGCTGGATGCTGCAGCATCCTGAAAACACAAGTATTGTAAGGGATAATACTGTGATCAGGCAACGGGGAGTAAATGATATTTTTTTGCACATGTCGATTATGATTATTGAGGTAATTTTTCTTAAATATATACATATAATGCGAATTAGCCGTTCTGCAATTTCTCCGGTCGTTTGCGATACAGCGCCTTCCATATTTCAGACTTTTTCCTTGCAGGATTCTAAGCAACCTTGCATTGCAGATCTAAATTTATAACTTTGAAATTCGTCTGATGATAGGATGGAATTAGTATGGATTGTTGCAGGAGTAAATCTCGATGCGTAAATGATTCCTTGACATTTATCCGGATAGGGCAGTGTGTGAGGAAACTTACCCCATTCATGAGCAATTGCTGAAAAGCATTATTGCAGGCGATGCCAAGAAAGCATGGAGCCTTGCTGCAAAAATAATCGGACAGGTATCTCAATAAAACATGAAAGAAACAACTACTGCCATTGACCCTAAACAAATTGCCCAGCAAACGGTATACCCGATACTCTTCGCAATCAGTTTCTCGCACCTACTGAATGACACCATACAGTCGCTCATACCCGCCATTTATCCGCTGGTAAAAGACAATTACAAGCTGAGTTTCTCGCAAATAGGCCTCATCACACTTACTTTTCAGATGGCAGCTTCGCTTTTTCAGCCTTTTGTGGGCTTATATACCGATAAGAAACCACAGCCATATTCGCTGGCAGTCGGGATGAGCTTTACCCTTATTGGTCTGATCACCCTATCGATGTCAACAGGATTTCATTTTATGCTGCTTTCGGTTGCGCTGATCGGAACGGGATCTTCTATATTCCATCCTGAGGCCTCACGGATGGCACATGCTGCTTCGGGGGGACGCCGCGGACTGGCACAATCGATATTTCAGCTGGGAGGGAATGCCGGAAGTTCTATAGGCCCTTTGCTGGCTGCCTGGATCATTGTACCTCAGGGGCAATTCAGTGTAATCTGGTTTTCCGTCATCGCTTTACTGGCGATTGTGATCTTAAGTTGGGTAGGTAACTGGTATAAAGGTTACATGGTAAATTTACAGGCAAGACATACTTCTAAAATAAACGCTGCGACAACCAATTTCAGCAGGAATAGGGTTATTGTTGCAGTGGTTATTTTGCTGGTACTTATTTTTTCAAAATATTTCTACATGGCCAGCCTGACCAGTTATTTTACTTTTTATTTGATCGAAAAGTTTCATGTGCCGATACAGACTTCACAGGTTTACCTTTTTGTGTTCTTGTTTTCTGTGGCAGCGGGAACCTTGATTGGCGGTCCGGTAGGTGACAGGTTTGGGCGTAAATATGTGATCTGGTTTTCGATTTTAGGGACAGCCCCATTTGCATTGATGCTGCCCTATGCGAACTTATTCTGGACGGGCGTGTTGATTGTTCCAATAGGAATGATATTAGCTTCTGCGTTCTCGGCTATTTTGGTTTATGCCCAGGAACTGATTCCGGGCAAAGTAGGCCTGGTTGCCGGCCTTTTCTTTGGCTTTGCTTTTGGGATGGGGGGGATTGGTTCTGCATTGCTTGGCAAGCTTGCCGACGATACAAGCATTGAATATGTCTATCATATCTGCGCGTTCCTTCCGCTGATTGGTATCATTACAGGATTCCTGCCCAATATAGAAAGCAGAAAGAAAGTCTAGCCATTCGAAAAAAACACAGCCGATACTGTTAATTCTTTGGTCAAACTGAAATAAGTTGTTAAGTGTGGAGTCTTTTCTGAATATTTTTCGGAAATAATGGTAAGTATTGTTAGTATAACTTGCATTATAGAATTTTACCGAAAATTAATAAATAAAGACATGTTAGTTGAAACCAAAGAGCGGGCTTGTTTAACTGCGGACCTTACCAGTAAATTTGAACATTTGTGGCACCTGGTTGGCAATACACCAATGCTGGAACTGCAATACATATACAAGGGGAAACCAGGGAAGGTTTACGTGAAATGCGAGCATTATAACCTAACGGGAAGTATTAAGGACAGAATGGCTTTAAACATAATGTATGAAGCGTATAAATCCTGCTCCATTAAACCTGGTGATACGATCATCGAGGCGACCAGTGGCAATACGGGGATTGCGTTCGCTGCTATTGGCCGGGCATTAGGTCACCAGGTTAAGATCATTATGCCGAACTGGTTAAGCAAGGAACGTATTGATATCATCAGAAGCATGGGCGCTGAGGTGATTCTGATCAGCAAGGAAGAAGGTGGCTTTTTAGGTAGCATAAAAATGTGCGAAGAGCTTGCAGCTGCAGGGGGCGTGTTTTTACCAAGGCAGTTTGAAAATCAATATAATGGACAAGCACACGAGAAAACCACTGGCATGGAAATCTGGGAACAACTAAAGTTAAACGGTTTACAGCCGGATGCTTTTGTGGCCGGTGTTGGAACAGGGGGGACGGTGATGGGCGTAGGAAAAGGGCTGAAATCTCATAATCCTGCTATTAAAATCCATCCACTGGAGCCAGCTGAAAGTCCGACTTTAACTACAGGATATAAAGTAGGCAGTCACCGTATACAGGGTATTTCTGATGAATTTATTCCGCAGATTGTAAAGCTGGACGAATTGGATGAGGTGATTCAGGCCAATGACGGAGACGCGATTATCATGGCGCAGAAACTGGCAAAAGAACTCGGACTGGCAGTTGGCATTTCATCGGGTGCAAATGTGATTGGAGCCATCAAATTAAGGGAGAAAATCGGTGATAATGCTGTAGTTGTTACGATATTAAGTGATAGCAACAAAAAGTACCTGAGCACTGACCTGGTCAAAGAAGAAGCGATTAAGGATTCGTTTATTTCTACGGATACCACATTCACCGGATACGAGCCAATTTGCCGTTTAAAATAACCTAATAAAAAATCATTTCCTAAGATGAGATTGAACCACCACATTTTTATGAGCTTAAGGCTACTTGTCATTTGCCTTTTTATCTTTTTTGGATCGGCAGCCCGTACATTGGCCCAGG
>CBFGNP010000176.1:0-7520 GCA_965650095.1 uncultured Pedobacter sp.
GCATATATCTAATGCCGTATCATTTACTACTATAAATTGTTTCTAAAGAATCTACTTTTAGCCGACTCTTAAGCCATGAACGGATCTTTACCTGATTGCTGGCGCTGGGCATCTTGGAGACCCCGGCACTGAAAAGGGTAAGGGTGTCCTTGCTTTGGGTATCCAGCCTGCTTATTACAGTATTAGCAAGTGAATAACTTTTGATCTCCGGAAACAGGACAATTAGCTCAGATCTGATGTCGGGCAGGGGCTGGGCAAGCTTATCGACCTTTACCGCGGTACGGGACTGGTTCTCTTTTTTGAATACATCTTCCATTATACTGGCCTTGATCTGAGAAAAATCAATTTCCTGCCTGGCATTAAGTCCCTGCCTTATTCGCAAAGTAGTTCCCTCTAGCTTGTATTTTTTTAGATTACCTTTTATTGAGTTTACTTTAGTCTGGGAGAGTTCGTCCCCGATCAACAGCAGGTCGATCTCTTTTTCTCCTTTAGCATAACGAAGGTTCCGGTTGATCACCTGGGTGGTTGTAAAGTTGAACTGCTCACGAATGAAGGTCTGTGCATTGTTTTCAAAAATACTTTTCTGCACAATACCGTAGGCAAGGTATATACTGGGAATAACGGTGACAAGCACACTGATAAGAATATACCTCGAAACCTTTTTTTCTACTCCCGGATCCTCGAAATGTTTTTTGTCAAACTTCAAAAATCTTACGATAAGATAGGTCGAGATACAGATAAAAAGGCTGTTGATAAAAAACAAATATAACGCCCCAAAGAAAAATGGCCAGTTGCCCATAGCGAGTCCATAGCCTGCTGTACAAAGTGGAGGCATCAGCGCCGTAGCAATGGCTACGCCTGGAATAACGTTACTCTTGTCTCTCCTGGTGGCGGCAATGATGCCCGCCAGCCCTCCGGTGAAAGCGATAAATACATCCCATATGGATGGAGTGGTTCTGGCGAGAAGTTCACTCTGGGCTTCATGAAGTGGGGTGATATAGAAATATATGGTCGAGGTGACTATACTAATGAAGGTAGCAATCAGCAGATTTCTCCCACCTCTTTTAACAAGCTCAAAATCGTTTGTACCAATACCCAGGCCTATTCCCATGATCGGCCCCATAAGCGGCGAAATCAGCATAGCGCCGATAATCACTGCGGTGGAGTTTACATTCAGCCCTACCGAAGCGATAATTATGGCAAAAATGAGCGTCCAAAGCGGGCCGCCTACAAATACAGAATTTCTGGAGATTGAATTCACAACTTCCTCTTCATTTGCTTTCCCCAGATTCAGATTGAAGCGCCTGGAGAAGAATGTTCGCAGTGCACCTGGCACATTATCTTTTTTGTCCTGCATGTATCTTATCTGAAAGTCCTTATTTTCTTTGCTTCCCTATGTCCATTTATCCTGGTTACAATTTTTCTTTTTGTCTTAACCTGAAATGGCAATTTACCACACAGATGGTCAACAATCCGGCACGTTCTAAACATTTACATAGCTAAACTGTTTGAAAAGTATAGCTTTTTACATAAAAGGATTACTATGAAGACCAATAGCTACAAAACCTTTGGGCTAATGCTTAGCCTTTCTTTTTTCATCATGTATGGCGTTATGTTTTTAAACGTCGATGATACCAGTCACATTTATCTAAGTATCACACGTACCTATATGACCCTGCTCATGATCGCGCCTATGGCCGTGCTCATGCTATCGCTGATGCCTGTGATGTATCAGAACAAGCGGCTTAACAGGATCATCTACTTCTCTTCGTTTGCGGTATTTGTTTTAAGCCTCTGGATGCTCCGCAGCCAGACCGCGGTAACCGATGCCCAGTATATGAGGGCGATGATTCCACATCATTCCTCTGCCATCATGACCAGCCGTCATGCTGATATACAGGATCCTGAGCTTAAAGAACTCTCTTTATCCATCATAGCTTCCCAGGAAAAGGAAATCAGGCAGATGCAAGCCATCCTTGAAAGGTTGCACGAAGAAAAAACAGGGGCAGATAATAAATGATCCGTTTAAATTACAATACGATCACTAGGATGATTGCTGCTCAGATCACGGCACAGTGTATTTAAGAATTTGAAGTTCGCCAGAATCAAAATTTATGGCTGTAAATCAGGGAATATTTAGCAAAACCAAATATTATAAAAGCGTTGTTGTTGTCGTATTTTTACCTGTTTTAAATTAAATATTGTTAATATATATAAATGTTAGTAATTTAGTCTGATATAAATCGTCGTCTCGTATATATTTGTAACTTACTGTGTCCGTTGATAAAAGCCCTGATCCGTGGTTTATAAGGAATAAGCAAAAAATCCATTGGTTGGAAACTTCCAATGATAAATTTATCTATTTTGTTATATCCATTTTCCTGGTGGTACTTGTTCATCTGGTATTAATTCAACTCGATTCGGGATTACCAGCAGCGGTTTTATATGGTCCGTTGGCATTTTCAGCCTATCTCAGTTTACAGAAAAAGCCTACTTTCACCATTTTTTTTATAGTAAATATCGTCTTTTTTGTCTTATTGAGTTTGATATACCTGTGTTTGAAGACACCATGGGCGATGTTGAATCTGAAAAAAGATTATCTGGATTATTATTACCTATTTTATTTTTTGGCGATGATTGTCTCGATGGCTGCACATAGTATTTTCCCACTGATCACGCTGGCGAAAAAAGAGAATGTTGCCAGAGACGAGATGTTTTTGATGAATTTCTTCTATTTCTGCATTTTTATTTCAATATTGATTGTTTTCATTTTAATCCGCCAGTTTGTATTTCCAAAAATTTTGAATGGATTTGATGTACATATGCTCATCAATTTGTTGCTTTTCATGGGTTGGCTGATGATCGGTAACTTCATCAGGACGCACATCAGGGATGGAGGTTTGAATTTGAAGCTGCACGAAACGGTTGCACCGGTTGACCTTATCAGTAATGAAACAGATGGAAAGAATGTCTACTTTGAAAAAGTTGATGCCGTGTTATCCAATGCCGGTTTCTTTTGTGACCCGGTGTTTTCACTTGCTGTGTTGGCTGCTAAAACTGGCATTGCTCGGTTTCAGCTGACCAGTGCCTTGAAGGTTTTTTATGATAAGAATTTTTATCAGTTATTGGCAGAGCTCCGTATTCAACATGCCAAAGCAAAGCTCGAAGCAGATTTGGATTTAAAGATAGAAGTACTCAGCTATGAATGCGGGTTTAAGTCGAAAAGTGCATTTAACAAATATTTTAAGGAAATTGTAGGATTAACCCCAAAAGAATATAGGAGTTCGGTTAAACAAAATGTGCCGGTAGCCATCAGCTGAAATCATGAATATACTTTTATCGCTTATATTTTTGCTTGCGGTTGCTTCATTAATCCTGATCCACAGGTTGGATGTAAAGGAGAGTTTTCTAAACGTGATGCAGGCTTACCATTTCTACTCTATCATTCATGTCTGCTATACGGCGATAGCCATTAATTTTTTCGGCGATATCCGGTTTGTAGATGCAGGTGCACCATTTGCCTTGGGCTACGGCCCACTGCTATATCATGGGATTATCACTTCTATAAAGGAGATGAATAAAGAAATGCGAAACCGCATCCTTTTTCATGTCATACCTATCCCCATCTTCTGGATTGCATTCGTTGTATTGTTATCTGACCCCTTGCTAAGGGAGCAGTTTCGGTGGAAATACTATTTAGTTCTTGGAATATGCCAGGGCATCTCCCTCTTGGGCTATGGCTGCTGGGCCATTTATTTGACAGGTTCTAAAAAAATAGTTTCCCAATTAGGAGATAGGAGCAGGATGATCAATGTTGCCTCTGTACTGATTCTGTTTATGGCTTCTTTTGGTGTTGTTGTGATGTTTTCGCGTATACTACCGCATAGGTCCATGCCTCCCACCATCGGCCTTTACATTATATATGGCTTTTTGCTTAGTGCTCAGCTGTCAGTTGCAAGGTATCTTTACAAAAGAATGAAACGAATCGCAAAGGCTGAGGGCAACTCAGCAGAGCAGGTAGTGTTACAGAAGTCTGAACCAGCTTACGAAAAATCCGGCATTCCGACAGAATTATTGGCCGAATACAACCTGCGTTTACAAAACCTAATCTCCGAAAACCACATCCACCTTGATAGTTCGCTTTCGATCGAAAAAGTAGCGAGCTTATTGGGAATTTCCGCCCACTATACCAGCCAGCTGTTTAGCAGAATTCATAACGAAAGTTTTATCAACTATATTAATAAATTACGCATCGACCATGCCTGTTTTTTACTGTCGCATAATGAACAAAAGAGCATAGACGAGATCATATTCGAGTGTGGTTTTGGATCGAAAGCAACTTTCAACCGCGTCTTTAAAAATCTGAAAGGCTGTACCCCTTCTCAATTTCGGAACAATTAAAACGAGATAAACGTTTAAGTTGATTTAATGTAGTACTACGTATACAAATTTAATAAATCTAGTACATCCCAATGAATTGATACTTGATTCTTATGATCTCAGCGCATATTTGCGGCCACTTACGGGTACATACTGAAAATGTTTTTTTATCAGGGTGTTCCATGAAAGTGAGCGGCAATCATGATGTTCTCTGAAAATTAACGCTTTCAAGGCCTCCATTATTGTCCGTTCGGACAAACGAAATATTACTTATATGAATATACATTTACCAAAAAGAATAGCGGCAGCTATTGATTGGGTATGCTTTTTTGCGCCATGCTTTAAACGTTCGGTGCTGATGAAAACAGCAATGCTTCTGATACTGTTCGCTTTTTCAATTTCAACCACTTTTGCAGACGGCAGTAGAGACCTTTATCCTTCTAACGCTTCTGGAGGTAGGGCAAAGCTGCGGTCCAGTACGGTGTCTTCGGCATCCTATCCATTCCCTGGACTCAACGCGCATTTTACCTACGCGAAAGCGGGGGAACTGATTACCATGGCCAGTAGTGAGATGGGTACAGGAAGTGCAGCGATCAGATTAACCGCACCTGATGGGACAGTAAGCAATTTTACCGGCAATACAAACGGGCTAATTGCTAATAGGACTGCCGAACTTGCAGGGCCCAGGTTGCCTGGAGTGGCCGGAGGGAATTTTTATACACCTGTTTACTATACTGTTCCAAATGGTGGGACAGGAGTTTATAAAGTAGAGTTTATTGCTGGGGGTGGTGTAAATAACAGCACTACCAATGGGAGGCAAGACATCGCAGCAACTGCAGCATGGGCAAATAATGGCACCAATACCTCCCTCATTTCGGCATGGGATGTGTCTGTTTTTTCATCCAATAGTGCGACAGCGACCTATATACCTGGCAGGGTGTATGCCAATATCCTTACCCTGGATATCAATGTAGAAAATTCGTTCCCCACCAATCGTAATTTTTTCGGTGTGATGTATGTTCTTACCAAGGATGGTTACACTTATCGAACCAATAATAACGGGAATAATGGCATCAGTTTTACATTTTTTGTTAATAATAAAGGCTTAGTGGATGCTTCCGATCAGCCTAAGTATAAAAGTGTAAATACAACGACCGGAATTGCATCCCAGATACAGGATCCCCGTACTGCAGACACGCAATCTTCGATTACCCACAAGATGTTCTATAAATTGCCTTCCAACGACCTTCCCGTTTCTGCACAGGGAGCTGTGCCCGGTGGATCGACCTGGCTGAAAAATGCAAGGCTAAATCCAGAGGTAACTGATCTGGACATTATCGGTACAGACGGAACAGTAGGACAGGTAAGTAATAAGGGTGGAAAAGTGGTTTTTACCGCTAATCTTGCCGGTCGGTACAGTATTAAAATCATCAGTAAAAAGTCTGTCGGAGATCCTTTGTACTTCCCTACAAGAACGCTGACAGGGACTGCATTAGCTGGCCCTAACTCAGTGGAATGGGATGGAAAGGATGGGGCGGGAGTAGCACTCCCCAATGGCTCAATTCCGGCAACCCTGACCGTCCAGTTACAGGGAGCTGAAGTTCACTTTCCCTATTTTGATATGGAAGTTAATCCGAATGGATTAATCTTAGACTTGCTTGCGGCAGATAATTTATCAGTACAATCGAATATTGTTTATTGGAACGATGCCGATATTCCAGTAAAGGATGTTGTTTCGAATCCGATAAATGCCAGCCAAACGGCTATTCCATCGGGAACCTCCAGTACAACCAACGGCCATAAATGGGGCGCTGTTAATAGCCCTACTTCAAATACATTTGGAGACAACATGTCAATGGACACCTGGACGTTCGTTTTGGGTGCTGAGGAAACCCTCGACCTTCAGGTAGAGGTAAAAACTGCTGATCTTGAGGTAGTTGGAATTACGCCATCTGCATCTACCATTGCAGCCAATGGAACGATTAATTATACAGTTGTTGCCAGGAACAACGGGCCGAGTGATGTAACCGGTGCACCGTTCGCATTTAATGTCCCTACAGGCTATGAAATTACAGGAGTTGTTCCGTCAAGCGCATGCGCAACAGAATCTTCCAATGCGGTTTCTGCCGACAAACTAAAATATAACTCAAACCTTACCTTGGCAAACGGCTGCTCGATCAGTTACGTAGTCACGGTGAAGGCTATACCATCGGTAGCTGCAGGCTCGGTGCTGAATGTCGGCGCAACGATCCTGCGCCCGAACGACGTAACGGATCCTGATGCAACCAATACGCTCGCCAATGTACCTCCAACTGATCCGCAGTTTGAATGCACAAACAACGGAAAGGGAGGAGCTTGTAACAATATTAAGACTAACGCAACAGTCCAGGTAGTTAACACTCCTCCGATAGCATCTCCCGATCAGGGAACTGTTATTGAGGATGGTACGCTCAATGTCCCTGCTGAAAGCGGGCTACTGTCAAACGATACTGATATCGATGGCAATACCCTCGCAGTTACCAAATTCACCATTGGTACTACAGATTATCCGTTAAATACTGCTACGGTTATTCCTGGAGTTGGAACGATAACTATAAATGGAAATGGTAGCTACATTTTTCAGCCGATAGCTGACTTTAATGGTGCGGTTCCAGTAATCAGCTACAGCATCACTGATGGTAATGGTGGCATTAGCACAAGTACCCTTTCAATCACGGTTACTCCGGTAAACGATGTTCCAGTTGTTGCAGCGATCAGCAAAAGCGGAGCGGAAGATACCCCGATACCTTTTGCCGCTGCAGACTTTACCTCAAAATTCACGGACAAGGATAACAACCCGTTAACCAAGATCCGCATAGTTGATCTTCCATTGAACGGTACGCTGCAGCTTAACGGCATTGCCATCACAGCGGGCCAGGAGATCATTGCAGCGGACCTGGACAAGATTACTTTTGTTCCCAATGCAGACTGGAACGGCTCGACCAGTTTCAACTGGAACGGCAGCGACGGTACGGCATATGCAGTTTCGAACGCACCTGTAAACATCACGGTTACTCCGGTAAACGATGTTCCTGTTGTTGCAGCGATCAGCAAAAGTGGTGTGGAAGATACCCCGATACCTTTTGCCGCTGCAGATTTTA
>CBFGNP010000177.1:0-7508 GCA_965650095.1 uncultured Pedobacter sp.
TTTCCCGTATTGGTTAGCCCATTTTTAAAATATGGCACTCCCTTGAAACCAATTCCGTCGTCTGTATAATAGATGTTTAGTTGATTTCCTATCTGCTCAAACTTCAATACCACATTGCTTGCAGCACTATGCTTTTTCATATTTACCATCAGCTCTTGCAGGATATACGCTAATTCATGCTTTACCTGGGCACTTACCTGAGCCCACAAGTCGTCGTCACTGCCCACTAACGAGACTCTTCTATCATGAGCGCTGAACGACACCATTAGGCTATTGAGTTGCGCTGTGAAATTTGACTCAACAAGAAAGCTTCCTTCATAAGTAATGTCCCGCGACTTTTCATAAAGTATTTCAATCCTATCCAAAATCCGCTCCCTATCTAAATCTTCCGTATTCTCAATTTCAGACATCATTGTATACAGGCCGTTTGCAACAACATCATGAACCTTTTTATGAATTTTCAGTTCATTCTCCCGAACTGCAGCTTTCGCTTCCAATTCTAGTTTTTGCTTTCTCTTCTTGAACCAAAGGGAAGAAATGATAGCTCCGGCAACAATAAGCACCGCTGCCACAGTAAGCAATAACTTTTGTTTTGTGATCTGATATTGCTTTTCCGCATTATCTTTTTGCAGATTCAAATTCTCAGTCTTGTTTTTTTCAGTTTCATACCGGATCACCGCAAACTGATTCTTCGCAGCATTGCGATCAGTTTCCAGACTATCTTTTAACCTTTTGTAGGTTTCGAAATATTCTCTTGACTGATTTGACGGGCTAAGTTTTATCAACCGTTCCAGAGCATACATCTGATCATCAGCACTTTTTATCTTCTCTGCTACTTCATACATTTTATGAGCATAGAATAATGCAGAGTCTGGTCTTCGGTCTAAATAAAAATCAGTAAGATGTGCAAAGCTTGCATTTTGTCCCCAAAGGTCATTTTCATTCCGGCGAATATGTAAGGCCTTTAAAAAATCTGGTACCGGATCATAGTTAGGCTCATGAAGCCATTTAGTTTTCGCACTATTGGATAATATTCTTGAGAAAGTAACTGGATTTTCCTTTATACTTTTCGTGGCGATCAGCTGTCTAAAATATTTGAGTGCTGCACCATACTTGAGTTGATCAGTTGAATTGATTGCAAGGTTATTCAGATATATATTTTTGGAACTTTCATCTTTTGTTAGCTCGATTGCCTTGAGATAGAATTGAGCTGCCACCTCATAATTTTTTAATCGATTGGCCATCTTTCCCAAATTGTTAAAGTTTGAAGATGCTATTTCTCTTTGCTCCTGTATACTTGAGTCTAAATATTTGATAGCAGAAAGAGAAATTTCCTGACTCCCAAAAAAGTCGCCCCTACCACCACTAATGATCGCCATATTGATAAGACACTTAGCAACCTTGGCACTATCCCCATCTTTTAAAAACTTTTCTTTAGCCTTATTGAAATAAATGAAGCTGCTATCGGAGCGGCTTTCCCTTAAAAAATCCCAAGCCCGATCGTAGTATGAATTTTCAGGAAACAGTTTAGTTTTAATCCTGTCTTGATGACAGGAAAGCGTAAATAGCAAAATAAGAGCGGTAATATATCTTTTCAAGATTTTTTTATATTTTCTCTAAAATAAAAAAAATACGGGCAAAAATGCCCGTATTTCTAATATTATGGTTTCGGTGGGTTATCCCCAGCTTCCCCTCCGGGGCCATCACCATATGTACCATACGTTGTATCCGTTTTGCAGTCCGTTTTTGATGTGGTACTCGAATGTGAAGGGCTTACCAAGCCTATTAAAATGTAGAAAATTAATCCAAACATGATTCAAAAATTTAGAAATGAAATACTTGGTAGTTCCCCGCGAATCCAATCGCGGGGGTTGCTACAACTGCATTTCAGAAGCGCTTCTGAAACTTTTGGGAAGAGTGAGATTCGATTGCGGGAGGCAGTAACTGCTTCCCAAACCAGTCATTACCTACCGCAACTTTCTCTCGTTTAAAATCTGTTTGTACCTGGGCCACACTAGCTGATTGCGGCTCCAACCGATTTCGAGAGCAAATGTATAGCAGTCGAAAACACCGAACGTCATGCTGTTCCGATGATTCCAATAAATCCGATAGAATTCCGGAAAACCGTAAGAAATTCCGAAAATTCCATTTACTTTTACTTATAAATTTTTAGGGAAAATGCTTGATGATTATAAAAAAGCAGTGATTTTTAACTATCACAACAAAAGGGAAAGAGGTATTCTTTCTTCGAATTTGACACATCCTACTCCTAAGAAATTAAGGGATGAATGTCTTCTTGCGCTAAAGTCAAGAACTCAGAAGGATGATGAAATCTTTATAAAAGACTTTTTCAATCTCGGAATCAAATCAGAGGATTATAGCCATAGTATTGAAAGGTTTGACGCAGATAAACTAAGGCCCTTAGTTAACTTCTTAAAAGGTTTAACTGAGGATCCGGAACCTAGAAACGTAGAACTTCTAGCCTGGCTGATAGGTTTTGAGCCAAGACCATACAAGTTTGGGGTAGAGTATGTAGCGGATATTAACCCGACTCAAGAATCAATAACTCATGACAATTGTGACGCAACGAAAGAAAACGGCAAATGGCCAATAGTTGAGAAAACAAAAAAAGTCCAAATAGAGGATCCTAAAACAAATTTTAATAGGAAAGATAAAGCAAGGCCAATATCTAAAAAGGTCCTCGTTTTAATTATAATACCTCTTTTGTTAATTAGTGGATTTTATTCATTTACAAATTATTGGACCGTAGCTTATATTTGTGATCGTGGCACCGCTAAAAAGTACCATCTTAGCGCTAAATGTCCCGCTTTAAAAAATTGCAAGAACAATTTTGTTTCAACTACAATTGCGGAAGCGGAAAAAAATGGCAAAACGCTGTGTGGCTGGGAAAAGTAAACCGCGCTCATTAGTTGGTTAGTGTAGAAAACTCATAATCTTTTGGTCGATGGTTCGAGCCCATCATGGCCCACAACCCCCTCTTTACAGTCTGTAGAGAGGGTTTTTATTTTCACATACATTTTTATAGGCTCTGATAGTAGTTTAAAGGGCACATCGCCACTTTCTAAAATCTGTTGGATTTCTTTTTCAGATATTCCGTAGGCGTTATTCTGAAATACTGACGAAAGCAGGTGCTGAAATATTTCTGATTGGTAAAGCCAACCTGATATCCAACTTCGGTAATGTTGTGCCTACCCGCATCGAAGTACTGTCGTGCGCGCTTCAATCTGATTTCGCGTACAAAATCAACAGGGGTACTATTGGTTAAGCTGGTAAACTTGGCATAAAATGCACTGCGACCCATATTCATGTTAGTTGCTATGTTTTCAATATTGAACTGAGAATCCTGAATATGCTGTTCAACGATCTCAATAATTCTAGTCAGGAATTTTTCATCATCGGAAGTGATCGAAATCGCTGAAGGCTCCAAATCCAGATTCATTTTATTTTTCAATGCTTCAAATACCCTTTGCCGCTGCCTGATCAGATTTTCTATCGAGATCAGCAGCAATTCATTATTGAAAGGTTTAGGCATGTAAAAATCGGCACCATAAGACAATCCTTGGATCTGACTTTCTACAGAAAATTTTGCCGATAGCAGAATTACCGGGATATGACTGGTGATTGGATGATTTTTCAATTGATCCAGCATCTGAATGCCATCCATATTGGGCATCATCACATCACTGATAATCAGGTCGGGCATTAGCTTTTTAGCCCTTTCCAATCCGATTAAACCGTCTTCGGCGGTTTCCACATCGTAAATCTTTGATAACTGATAATAGAGGAAGGTGCGGAGTTCTTCATTGTCTTCGACCAGCAAGACTTTAGCAATATAGCTTTTGGTAATAGTGGATTCAACTTTCTCTAAACCGGCAGTCGCCACACTGCTGTTACTTCGCTCATCGATCTGCTCATAGACCTCAATCAGCTCATTTCCTTCAGCTAAAAGTTCAAGTCCTTTCTTGAGCCTTACAGTGACGGTTAAGCCCCCGAAATCATTATTTTCTGCATAGATCTTTCCGTGATGTAGCTCCACCATCTCGCGTGCCAGCGCCAGGCCAATCCCTGTGCCTTTAACTGCGTGATCTGAGGACTGAGCCCCTTCAAAATACAATCCAAAGATGGCCTCAAGTTGGTCAGGAGGTACGCCTGTACCCTGATCGGCCACAGAAATGACAAGCTCATCAGCTACTTCTTCTATGGAGATGGTAATGTTGTGGTTCTCATTTACTTTAATAGCATTCGACAACAAGTTATACAGTACGATTTCAATTTTCTCGGGATCAATCCACAAGATTGGTGGCTCGCCACTTCTATGAATTTCAATACCTATGCGTTTCCGTTTCAACTCTTCCCCGAAAAAGGTAGTAATCCTTTCAACAAAAAGGTTCATGTCCACTTCCTTAATTTTTAGTATTGCCTTGCCACTTTGAACCTTTCGTAAATCGAGCAGCTGGTTTACAAATCGAACCATACGACCGGCATTTTTTCGGGCGATATCCAGATTCCGCATGCCTTCCTTAGAGATCTTTTCGCTTTTTGCGATATCTTCCAATGGATTTACAATCAAGGTTAAAGGCGTTCTCAGTTCATGAGAAACATTAGTAAAGAAATTCAATTTGAGTTCCGTCAGCTTTCGTTCAATCACAATGCCAGCACGCAGGCCAAGAATGGTAATAACAATTCGCCGCACCACAAATAAAACCCCAATGGCAAAGACCAGATAGATCACGTAGGCCCACCAGGTTCTCCAGGGCGGAGGGAGGATGGTGATTTTCAAAGTATGACTCGGAATGTTATTATAAATATCGTAGGCTGTACTTTTTACCTCAAAAGTATAATGGCCGGGAGGCACTTTGGTATAGGTTGCCCGGCGCTCGTTGCCATTGTTCCGCCATTCAGAATCAAAACCATCCAGTCTATATGCGTAGGCTTCTTTACCGGTAGACCTGTAATCCAGCACAGCGAATGAGATGCTGAAGAAATTCTGATCGTAGGGGAGCTCAATTTCGGTACTCTGATCAATGGAAGTCTGTATGGGGGAATTCTGTTCGCCAGCCATCACCACCTGAGAGTTCACCTGCAGACTGGTCAGCGTCATCTTAGCATCGATTTTAGAGTTGTGTAACCGCGCAGGGTAAAAGGAAACAATGCCTTTCAGCGTTCCGAAGATGATCTGCTCATTCCTATCTTCAGTAACGGAGGACTCTTCGAAAGTCACCACCGGAAAACCATCGTTCGCATCCAGATTACTAAACTTCTGGGTTTCAAGGTTGAATTTAGAAAGCCCATTCTGGGTGCCGATCCAAAGGTTGTGGTGCTGGTCTTCAATGGCACTCAGGAGATAATCACTGGGCAGTCCGTCTCTGATGGAAAAATTTTTGAAGCGGAGCGCATTCAGCGGCTGATTGCCGATGGCCCTGTTCAGTCCTCCTGCAACGGTCCCGAGCCACATCACATTTTTCTTATCCTTTAATATAAATTGCACGTCATTATCACCGAGACTCTGCAAGTCGCCCGAAATCTTTTGATAAGTCTTAAAACTGGCATTTAGGCCGATTTTAGCTGGCGCATCAGAAATCAGCAGACCATTAGTTGTTGCAATCCATAAGAGTCCATTGCGGCCAACATTAAGCGATCTTATCCGCATAAAATCTTCACCGGGGTAATTCTGAAATTCATTACCGGGATGCGCAAAGCGTGTCTTTCCTTTTTCGGAGATCAGCAAATTGAGTCCGCCGCCATAGGTGCCCAGCCATATCCGTTCGTTTTTATCTTCAATGATGGCATAAACCGCATTGTGACTGATGGAATTTGGATCCATATTGTGTCGGTAATTTGATAAACGATACTGTTTGCGCGTTTCGTCTGTTGGCTCCGCCCGATACAATCCCTCCGCCTTGGTGCCCATCCAGATGTTGCCTTTGCTGTCTTCAAGGATAGCATAAACCTGTCCGAGTGAATGCTGATTGGCATTCACAAAGATGTTGTTTATGGGGACGCCATTCGATGTTACCGAAAGACTTCCATCCTTGGTACCAATCCAGAGGCGGTTCATACGATCTGCCATGATCCCGCGGACGTTATTTGTTGGACGCTGGTTTACCTCCTTACGGATCAGTTCAGCCTTAAAATCGTTAATGTGAAAAACCACTTTATCTACACCACCATCATCTGTGGCCAGCCACAAAATTCCATTTTTATCATAGTACTGCGCCATTACCTTATTAGAAAAGAAATGGTTGGTCTTTTCGGGACTATTATAAAAATAACGCACCTGGTTAGTCTCGGGCTCATAATAGCCGAAACCTCCCCCTTTCATATTGATCCAAACCCGTTGATGCGTATCCTGGAATACTTTATAAGAAGATCCCGTCTGATATACGCTGGAATAGTTGACCTGAGCAAAAGATCTGAACTGTTGTTTGTCAGGCTGGAACAGCACAACGCCTGACTTTTCGGGCTCAACCCAGAGCCGGCGAGCGCTATCTTCGTACATGGAAAAGAGGGGCTGCTGGCTGAAGTTTTTCTGGCTGATTACATCAAGATCTCGTCGGAAGACTATCAGATCGCCGTTTTGAGCAGTACAATAATACTTCCCTTTATCTGCGGATGTAAGAAAAGCGTTAATGCGGCCTGCAGATAACTTCCGCGCAGCGATTACCTTAAAATTTTTTACGCTGAGCACGCTGCCGTTTTCAGTACCAACATATACGTTACTATGATCTATCACACAGGCAGTAACATGGTGGCCATCTGCACCGGGAAGTTGCCTGACAGTTAATCCGCCAGCTGAATTTATGCTTATTGCGGACAATCCTTTAGTTGTACCTACCCAGATATTACCAAAATTATCCTCATTTACAGTCGTCACTGCTCCATCGCGCAGGCGAAAGCCGGATTCTTTGCCGGTTCCAAACTCAACAACGCTGAGCCGATCATCATTTATTGGCAGCATCACCACTAATCCCCCATCCTTTTTAACCAGCAACATTCCCCCTTTTTTAAGCGGCAGCATGCGCTCGGTAAGCAGGCTACCAGATGCCAAACCACCCGTAACCGTGCTGATCTTTTCGAATTTCTCCTGACGTTTGTCAAAGCGGTAGACTCGGTTGTCGTAACATCTGATCCAAAGGAAGCCCTGTGCATCTTCAATAATTTCTTCAATACGGTTTGTTTTGAGTGGAGAATCATCACCAGGCCTGGTTTTGAAAGTCACGAAGCTATGTCCGTCGAACCGGTTGATACCCGCCCAGGTGCCAAACCACATAAATCCATCGCGATCCTTAATCATGGTCATGACGCGGTGATGTGACAATCCATCTCCAGTGGAGTAGTGTTTTACAGAACACTTTGGCTGCGCATGGGCCTGCCCGATCCCAAGAAACAGCGTCAGGAAAATAATAGGAAATAGGCTTATACGTGGTTGCATTACCCAAAAATAACCCTTTTTTCCGCATAGCGGGAAGATAAAAATTCGGTAAACA
>CBFGNP010000178.1:0-7498 GCA_965650095.1 uncultured Pedobacter sp.
TACGGCGAATCCCTTTGTGCAGTTTAATGATGAGGTGATTTATGCCTGCCGTACTTCGGCTCCCTCGGCGCTTTCTCAAACCCGGGCAAAGGTGGATGAAGAACTTTATGGTTCTTATGCATCCAATGATCTTCGAAAAACCGCTTTTTTCAAAGTAAACACCGATGGGAGCAAAGCCTTTAAGGGGAATTATACCGGACTCACGACGGCGTCCGTTTTTAGCGGCCTTGCGACAGATGAAATGTACCTGATCCGGGCTGAGTCAGCTGCAAGATTAGGATCCGAGCAGTCAGCATTAGCGGACCTGAATTTACTATTATCCAAACGCTGGAGAACAGGAAGTTTTGTTCCCCTAACCCTTTCAGGCAGAACAGAAATTTTAAATGCGGTACTAAATGAGAGAAGAAAAGAACTTTGCTTCAGAACATTGAGGTGGTCGGATTTGAGAAGGCTGAATAAGGAAGAGGCCTTTAAAAAAACCTTAATCCGTAAGCTGAATAATCAGGTGTTTGAGTTAAAACCAGGTGATAATGGTTATACCTTACAAATTGACCGCTCTGCTATTCTACTGAGCGGAATGCCGCAGAACCCATAAAAAAATCTCCGCCAAAGCAATCCTGCTCCTGGCGGAGATTATGAAAAAATCAGATTTTTTATTCTTTCATTATGATGACACCAGGCTCAGTGGAGGTGCTGGTACTTTCTGATGCCCATAAAGCATTTTCTACCCCTGAAAATTCAGTCGCGTCTGGATTGGACCCTGGGTTATCGATGCTTAGATAAACCCCACACACGTGATCGCCATCTTCACAAGGTTCTTCACTTCTGGTGTAGTTCTGGTAATCTTTAATCTGTGTTTGCAGATAAGTGGTTGGGGTGTATCTATAGAAATAAGTTAATCGTTTTGATTCTGCAGGTTTAGCGGCAAAATTAAATGCGCTCAAAGAAATTACAGCGATTATCGCAAAAGAAAGCGCAGCACCAAGCCATGCTTTTTTATTATTTTTCATGTTATTTACCATGATAATAGAATTTTATATTAAAAAAAGTATACTGAAAAAGAATCAGAAATTTTTTTAAATGTAGTTGTGGTTGTCCTTTGGCGGACCTCGCCGGAAACCTTTTCATTAATGATGAATCTGGTTTCCATTTCCCGGATGTTGTTGCCAGCAGCATCCGGGATGACCGCGAAGCAGCTGTGTTTACGGTCATGGACAAATAATCGGGTAAACTTTTTCCTTCCCGGTAGGTAGAAAAAATGTTTTAAAAGGTAGGATATATATATCCTGGTGCAATGGTTGAGGTAGCGGATGAAGAAAACAGCTGTGTTCACTGATATGGCCATTGGTGATATGGTGCATAGGAGCGGTCTAATGTTTTCTGTTGTTTTTACCATTGTCTAAATTGTCATCCGTTTTGAAATGCTGGCGTAAAGTTCATCAGCGGTTTTAAAAAATATAGCGGACATATGTCACCAAATGTTATGATATGGAGATCTGTGGGGTGATAAAGGTCACTTTTTGCCTTTTGCGGAGCGTAAACGGCTAAGGGTCTTTTCATCAATTCCCAGAAATGAAGCCTGGTCTTTTACCTGAGCGAAGCGCTGTATGCGCGGCTCCAGTTGATTAACCGTGTGGTAGCGTGCTGCAGCGTTAAGGTGATTGCGGATAAAGAGCTGGTCAAGTAGAGCGGCGTGCTGTGCTGCGAAATAGGCGAGGGCGAGCCTGTTGGCCTCCCTGAAGAGGCGGTAGAGGTTCAGGATATGCTTTTCGGGAATGGATAGGATGAGGGTATCCTGTAAAAACTCGATCTGGAGATCTCTTGCTGCGTTGGGGCTTAAGTTGTGGAGCTGATGAATGAACTGTCCGCCGAACCAGAAGCCTAATGTTATCTCCACCACATTTTCGCTATCGGGTGAGAAAAGCCTGACTGCCCCGGTTTCGAGCAGTGGGTAGTGTCCGAACGGAAGCTGCTCCAGTGGCAGGCGCTGGTTTTTGTTAAAACTGTGCTCCATGAGCACCACATTCAGGTAGGCTTTCATCCCATAGGAGAATGGTTGATAGTTTTCAAGTCTTTGGATGTAATTTTCTGTTTCCATGTCTTTTTAGCTGCAAAGAAAATGGAATGGGAAAGGTTGTCAAGTTGCTAAAAAAGCAATCCGGAGCAACCCCATGGTGATTTTTTGATTTGGGTGGTTTTTGGTTGGCTGTTGATGGGCTCAGTAGTTTTCCTCGGCGAGGGCGAGCATCTGGGAAAGTTTTTCAATCACTTTCTGGATGTCCTCAGGTGCGTGTGAGTAATAGGCATTTTTAAAGCTTTTTTCTGAGATGGATCCTCCGTCAAAAGTGGTAAAACGATTGGCGAAATATTGGTGGACCTGTTTAGCGGTCCTGGTGATCAGGACACCGGTTTCCACTTGAAGATAGATAAGGTAGGCCAATTGTTTAACGGATAGGGAGAAAGCAAAACAGCCTTCAAAGGGATCGGCTGCAGATGTCCGCTGGACAAGCCGGTTCATCCGTTTGATCAGTTTGATCTCTGCACTGATGTATTTTGTTATTGGATTTCCAAGGCTTGGCAGACCTGGAAACAGTTTTTTCCCGCTTATCGCCGATGCCTGGGCAATGGCTTTTTCCAGCAGCATCAGTTCATTCAGCTGTTTTTCCGGATCGGGCATAAGGTGTAATTGCTCATCGATAATGCCATAGATGATTTTTGTGCCCAGCTGGTGGTTAAAATTATGTATGATCAGAAAAGATATGGCCTGGACCGTATTTAATGGTTTGTTTTTTGTTACTTCTTTAAGGTCGGTGAGCATTTTGTCCCATAAGCGCTCGCTCCGGTAGACAGGCTGCCCCTCCATAAGTGCCGTTTCCATCATGGCTGCCAGGTTCAATAACTGATCTGCGCTTCCCACTGTTCCGCTGATCTGGTTGATTTTTTCTTTCAGTCTTTCCCTGACTTGATGGGCCGCCTGCTCAGGGAGCGCCATTTTTTGGTCCATGTGTTCCGGAAAGTGGTTTTTTATAAAAGACAGCAGCGCTTCGCATTCCGTTAATAGATGTTCCAGTAAGTTTTTTCTGAGTGCCGGTCCGGTATTTTCTTCTTCTTTTGATAAAAGTCTTGCTGATATCCCGTCCATTAGCAATCCAAGGGAGCGCTGGTGGGGCCGGAAATAATTCTTGAGGGTTCCGGTCTCCAGGCCAGAGCAGGCCGTTAGTTTAAAGTTGGTACGCACTTCTGTTAGGGTTATCTTCAGGTCTTCCTTTTTTGCCCGTACATGTCCTGCAGACCAGCTCTTGCGCTCGGTGCATTCGGAAAACAGTCGCTCCAGGTATTCAAGTTCGTATCTCATGGCGGTTTTCTCCGAAAATTAACAAGATGGTGAAGGTCCTGAAAATATAGTCCATCAAAATGCTTTTAGCAGTGACAAACGTATTTTCTTCGGTGACCAATTGAACTGGTATTGGTGAGGGGGTAAGGTTTTTTTGTCTATAAAATGGTGTTTAAACTTGCTCTGAAAAGGGTTGCTTGATCTGGCAACCCCTTGGCAACTTGAATTTGCACGGTCAGTCAGGTAAATTTGTTTTTTGCGACTGGATTGACGTTCTCATGTTCCGAAAACATTAAATCTTATCTTATGGAAAAACAATTGCAAAAATTTACGGAGGAGCTCTATCTTTCTTTCGAGAATGAAATTAAAGTACCCATACTCTTGGGGACAGACGAGAAAAAGAAGTTACAGGACTGCTTAATGGTGGTCAAGGGGTATCTGTCCCGGTTAAGGGAAAAGGTGCTTGAAACAGGTTTTTCGGGTACTGAGGAAGAGGCCTGGTTCTTTAAGTTCGGCAAGCCCCGCTTTTATCAGTGGCAGGTGTACTGTGTGGAAAAGTTTGCCATCCGGAATGCGCGGCCGGCTCCATCCAGGGAGGGCCTACTGGGTTATTACCGGGATCAGGTTAATTATTATGATCTTTTTTTTCAGCTGAACCGTTTCCATTACGAATATTATAAGCTAGGGGTCACTGAGCTGGATGAAATTTACTTTACGCGGACTGGAATGAAGCTACAGTCACAATCTGTTGAGGTGCCTGGATTGGATCTTGCGATGGCAACCCCCATGGACTATCTTTTTTCGAAGTTTATGGCCTATGAGATGATACAGTCTTTTTTGATCGCGCAGATCGCTGAGCTGGAACGGCCTGCGTTGTCCGATTATGCGGTTGCTGACCGATCACAGCCTAAAGGTATGCAAACGGGTTTGAGGTGGACGGGTGAAAAGGTGAACCTGATTGAGCTGGCACATGCACTGTTTGTTTCGGGGCAGATCGATAACGGTAAGGTCGGGATCACGGAATTCTTTGAGCGGATGGGGCGGTGTTTTGAGATTGATCTTGGGATACCAAAGCGGGGTTTTGATGATCTCGGTTCAAGGAAAAGATTGAGCAGGACGCATTTTCTGGAGATTTTGCGGGAGGGACTGGATAAGAAGTTTGATGATGCGGATGCTTATGATCCGGGTAAGGGTAGGTGTTGAGCTGTTGTAAAAAGGGATAATCAAATTTATGATTACCCCGATCTAAATTAACGCTCTCTGGCTTTCGCCGGATGTAAGGCTCTCACCCCTTACATTGCAAGTATATAAAAAAAACACCCATAAATTGTTGATTTATTCAAAGATAGTCGTTTTATATATAAACCTGATAATTTGATCACCTTCAATTTTGTTGAGAGGCTAGTCACTTTATATCCTAAGTAAAATTGGTTTAAGCGCAAAAAAAGATCTTTCCTTTCCAAAATATCCCCTTTGGCTTCAACAAATACTGGTTTTTAATAGTGAGAAGCATTTAAATACTTCCAAGTAACTTGTTCAAGTGCGGGAAAAATGGAAATTTATACCAAATACTTAAGAAATACTTTTTTCTTAAAATCCAAGTATAGAATAGATCATTTTAGCCCGATCCTGTTGGATTATTTCGGTTGCTGCAATTTTTATTTTCTGATGGTTAGGAAATGTTTTTTGAAGTTTGTTCAATATCAGAGCTGCAGAATCAGGTTTATTGATGAGAGAATAGACTTGAGCCTCTGTTATGGACGATCCGATTTCTGCTTCAGTCATTTCTGAATTTATTTCGTGAGCACGTTTCTTTAGAAGTTTCGAGATTGAAGCAAAGTCTTTGCCTGCTTCAGCGCTTTTTCCGAGCTTCTCATAGATAAGTGCCCTTCTTACCAGAAATTCGCTGTCATCAGGGTGCTTGTTTAACCAATCGTTAAGAGGTACTATTGCGAGCGCTGGCGTTTGGAGCATTGCCAATGCTGTTGATTTTAACTGATAAGCCAACGATTTAGAACTATCTCGCTCAATTGATTGATCTGCAAATAGGGTAGCCTTTTTTAGGCTCTCGGGTCTATCGACGGCGGTATATATTAATCGGTACGCACTGTCTGCCAGAGAAATTGCTTCTTTTTCGTTGTTGGTAGTTTGCTTACAGGAAAGGACGCCAAGAAGAAAGCAGAATAATATTAGATTTATTTTTTTCATAAACAAGTTGTTAACGGAAGATAAGTACAATCGCGTTAGGTCTCTAATGGAATTGATATATACCTTTCCTATTGTGCTATTAAAACCCTAAAATATTATAAATTAGTTTTGCTCTGTCTTCTTTTGCGAACGTACTAGAGATAACTTTTAATTGGGCTTCCGCTGGGAAAACCATTTCAAGTTTTTTAAGTAATGTTAAAGCCTTTTCAGTTTTTCCGATGGCATAATAGATCTGCGCAGCAGCGACGGTACTGTCCAATTGTTTCTTGGTCATTCCGTTCTCGATTTTGATAGCTCTCTTGTTCATCAATGAAGTTAACTTTTCGAAGTCAGTATTTGCTTGCTGTGGCTTCTGCAATTTTTCATACATCAGACCCCGCCTTAGCAAAATTTCGAGATCGTCAGGATGGGAGTTGAGCCATTGCGTAAGGGGAAGGGTGGCAGGCAGAGGTTTGCCCTGCATGGTCAGTGCAGTAGATTTTAGGCTGTAAGCAAGGACTCTGGTACTATCGATCTTAATTACTTTACTGCAAAGTACAATCACACTATCTAGATTTTTGGATCTATCTCCTCCTTGGTAAAGGAGTTTATAGGCACTGTTTAAGGCAGTATTTGCCTCGTCTTTTTGCACTGTATTAATTTGACCCAAGGAAACCTGGCTTATTCCGCAGAAAAGCAGTAGTATAGTGAATATTTTCATTTTTTCGTGTTTAATAGGCATGGATGTAAAGCTATTTAAATTAATATTAACAAGTGAGTTCATTGGAATTATTTACCAAAATATTTTCATCAATTAGGTCGAGGATATTCTTGTCAACATCAACGTCAAATTTCCTGGCAAACAAATGTTTATCTGAACGCATTTTATGCCAGTCCATGGAACTGAAAGTTCGGGGATGCTGAAAAGGTGGCTCCCATTCTATTAAGTGGAGTAGTTCATTGTTTATGTTTTCCAGTATAAAGTCTTCACCTGAATTTAGTAATAATGTTTGGAAAAAGCTCTCATCTGGAACAATTACCCTTCTAAAATAGTCACAATAAAATTTGTTGTTATTAACGAATTCTAAGATAAAGTCGATGATTGGTGTAGGAAACGACCACCATTGACTTCCACCAAAAATTTTTATAGTACTACTGATCCTCTCAAAAAAAGGGAATCTCGTAACCCCATCCAAAAGCCATCTTTTATCTGGAATAGGAAAATATTCCATGAATATTTTTTCTGGGTTGTTTTCGAACTCCGAGCAGATATGGTCAATTGGCTTGATGGGGTAGTCCTGGCCACTAAGCAAAACAACACGTTCCGAAAAAGGCAGATTCTCACGTATGTAAGCCAAGCCATTCAGGGTGGCCTCGACGAGGCCAAAACCAGCCCATACGCTTGGAACCCTTCTGGGTATGAAATGAATATGCTTATCTCCTTTTATTTCAAAAAACTTTTCATCATCAGCTCTTGAATCTAAATGGATGACAAAATAAATACTTTTATCTTTTAGTTTGGTTATCAGTCTGCTTAAGTTTTCAGGTTTATGATGGGCTAGAATTAAAAATACAATTTTCATAGTAATTAAAGGCTAATTTAATTGGAGTACCTTGCTAGCTGAATCATCTTTAAGTGGCTTTTGATTTGTTCTTTTGTGATCAATGACTTCAAAGAAAAAATTAATCAGCCGTTCCACATGAAAATCAAAAGTGAAATACATCCTTTTTTGCCAGCAATTTTCTCTTATTTCTGATAGTTCATTCTTGTCTTTTAGCTTTTGTGCAAGATCTTCTATTGAATCAAAGAAAAGGCCGATTCCCATTTTATTTAAAAGGGAGAATGTTGCCGAAATATGACCGCTGTCGTTAAAGTGCAGCATTGGTAACCCTGCAGCAGCCAATGTTGGCATCCTTGCAGGTAAATTAAGTTGATTCCAAGTAACTTTGACTATTTCTCCATTGTTTTCGGCCGGA
>CBFGNP010000179.1:0-7473 GCA_965650095.1 uncultured Pedobacter sp.
TTATAAATGTTTAAAAATAACCGTTCTCTTCTGCGACTGGCATCTTTCCGATGAAGAATCGGAAAGTGCCTAGGCCGCTTCTGAGAAGGTAATTTTTATAGTTATCGCAGTGTAGGATAATCATCGGAGTGTGCTGAGTTGTCGCAGTGTGAATAGTTATTTCAGTGTGGGATAGTCACCGTAGTGTGGTGAGTTGTCGCGGTGTGGGATAATTATCATCGCAGCATAGGATAGGCTTGTCGCGCAGAAAAATCATTGTAGGGCTGGTCATGTGTAGAACATGACCAGCTTTTTGTTGTTACACATTCCCTTACTATAGTTATACCTCCTTTTATTGCAGTATTTATTTCTTATTGCTGTGTCGATTTCCTTTGCGCAGTTATGCATTGTGTTATTAGGGCAGTGATGCATGGCGTTTTGAATAGTTAAAATTTAATTGGTCTTTTGTGCTGAACTAATGAATATTGCGTATGGCCAAACATTTTACGCCTAATGACCTTGCAGCCTTTGTTTATGCTGAACTGCAGCATTCGAAAATAAAAGAAGAAAAGCCAACTGAGGCTATTCTTCAGGAGCTTTTTAATACCTTGTATTACGCGAGTCTGCAGACCGAAGAAGGCCAGTTTGTAAAAGTAACGGTAACTTTGCTGGACTATAAGACCATTGAATCGAATGAACAAATGAGGTATGACCAATGGGCATTCTTTCCTTTTGCATCGGCGATGGAATTTAACATTAAGAATCTTGTTAAGTTGTCAAAAGCTGCGGATCCCTGGAGCTCAAGTCTTTCTGTGTATTATGATAAGAACAATAAGCTGTTCATTTATGGCATGATTGATCAGACCTTTCATTACCAGAGTTACCTGAACTATGAGAAGGAAGATAAGCCCATGTATCCGGGTGTCATTCAAACCATGATCAACGGTATCGGAATATTGAATGTGATGGTGGATTATCATCCTATTGCTACTTTAAATCAAAATTCCCTGGTTAAATTATATCCAAATGTATTTGAATATGGGCCTGTATCGGACTTTATCAGAAAGGAAGCAACTTACAGCAAATTATTCATTGAGAAGAAAGTAGGACATGAGCTGAATACCGATGACGCAGCAGTTTACAATGAGATCATTTTTGAGTATGTGATCCAGTCTATCAGCAGGATCTTACTGAAAATAAAGACTTATGATCATGGTGGTGCTATACTGATCTCCAAAAATTTTGACGATGATCTGATCACAAAATATCAATTGAAATATGACAGAATAGAATCAGCGATTCTGCACATTTTAAATAGTGTCACTGACAATGATTTGTTGCAGGACGAGATCAGGTCTTACAAGCGTAAAAGAATGGACATTCCTGGCGTACTCCATGACGAATTCAATCAAAATAAAATAGAAATAGAAGATAGTTACAACGAGTTGATTGGTGCTGTAAGATTTGTTTCTTCCCTAAGTCGAGTAGATGGATTGGTGGTCATGTCCCCGCATTTAAACGTGTCCAGTTTTGGCACTGTAATCAGCGAGAAGACATTGCCTTCGCATGTATATCTGAACAGATCATCTAAAATTTCAGTAAACAAGATTAAGATAGATCCCCGACATTTCGGAACACGACATCAGTCTATGTTCGCGTATTGTTATAAGTATCCGGAAAGTGTAGGTTTTGTGGTTTCGCAGGATGGGGAGATCAGGGCTATTAAGAATGTAGGAGGGCAGATCATGATGTGGGAAAACATTAAGGTATACCAGTTTGAAAGGAGTAATAAGCTACCAAAACTTCCACCCAGAAGATGAACTGATCTGCAGGTAAAAAAGATTTTTTTTATTTAAAAACAGGCTGACATAAGGTTGTCAGTGCCGGTTGTTTTCTTTGTCCTATAGCATTTAAAAACAATCATCATGACAACAACTGAAATTAAAACTGAAACCAGATCGTTTATGTCCGCAGAAGATTTATTGAATCACTGGCAGGGACACAGAAGATTGACCAGACGGGTAATCGAAGCTTTTCCTGAAGAGAAACTGTTCGACTACAGCATTGGCGGCATGCGACCTTTTGGGACGATGATAAAAGAGATTATTGACATTTCCGGACCGGGCATTAAGGGTGTTGCCACAGGGCAGTGGGAAAACACCGGAGGTTTTAATGAACATTCTACCGCAGAACTAAAATCAAAGGCTGACCTGCTCTCCCTGTATGATCAGGGAACTGCGGAAATCAATACCTACCTGCCTACTATTTCGGCTGAACAATTCCGGGAAACAATCAAGGTTTTTGGCTTGTACGAAGGCGTTGCCCTGGATTCGATCCTTTATTTTATTGATAATGAGATCCATCATCGGGCACAGGGTTTCGTTTACCTGCGCAGCCTCGATGTTGAGCCACCTGCATTTTATGACAGGGGCTAATTTTAACATTCTTTCCGGGGGCAGGCTAAACCGAAAGGTACTGCCCCTGCCGGAATACTGTCAACACCAATTTCAGCTGCTGTTAGCTGTTATCCACGTTGGGAATTGTGCCTTCTGACATCAGCTTTTTAAACATATCGAAAAACATCGTTTTGGTTTCTACATATTCGTGAAATCCATAACGTCTTGCTTTCGAGCTATCACTTAAAAAGTCATAATCCCACGAAAATACCCCATCTGCAAAAGGCCAGGAAGAAACTTCTTCATAACTATGATTTTGCAGCGGGTATTTTTTCTGCATCTGCTGCCAGAGCGTAGCTTTATCTGCCATTACTGTTTGCAGCGACATTTGCAGCGGCGCTGCAGTATCAAGCTGGAAGAAAGCGGCAATTTCCGGCCACAGCTCGTTCCAGCGGAACAGGTCACCATTAGTAATGTTAAATGCCTGATTGGCACATTGCGGACTGGTCGCTGCCCAAACTGTCGCTTTTGCCAGTAATGCTCCGTCGGTCATCTCCATAATTTTATCGTAAGCGCCAGGTTTACCAGGGAAACGAAGCGGGATATTCAGTTCTTTTGATATCGAAGCGTATACGGCAATGGCTAAAACCAGATTCATTGGGTTACCCAAGGCGGTTCCACCAACTACTGAAGGACGAATGGCAGACCAGGTCCAATTTTTTCCTTTTTGAAGCCTTTCCAGAAATTCCTGTTGAGCTACATTGAACTCCGGTGGCATATGACCGGCATCAGATTCCCTTGCCGGTGTTTTAAAGGCACCGAGATGGGCTCCGTATACTTTGTAACCCTGCATCAAACTCACGTGTTCCAGAGTTTTCGCGATCGGTTCAATTGCTTCAAGAACGTTAACCAGCATAGCCAGATTTGGCGCTACCATTTCGGCCCAGCTAGGGCGGTCTTGAAACGCTGTATAGAAAATGTGCGTCACTTCGTTTAAAGCGGATAATTTTGTCAGGGTGTCAGCGGCATTTAAGAGATCCACTGATATAAATTTCAATTGTTTATGGTCCTTTCCGCCACGTCTGGATAAGCCGATAATATTCCAGTCGTCCAGTTTAATAAGATGTTCAATAAGCATGCTGCCTATTACACCATTTGCGCCAACTATTAATGCAGTTTTTTTTCCGTTGTTTATCCCTTTTTTTTCTGTAGTATTCATAACTCTTATGTTTTAATCAAAGTTGGGCATAGCGAAGCGGGCAATCATTGTAAAAATCCATTAACATTTTGTAAATTTCAGACATGAAGCGTTATCGTCAGTTTCAGCCAATTGTCATCTCTGCTTTTGAAGTAAGTAAGTGGCATCATCCCGTCCACTCCCATAATCATTATGAAATGATTTATATTAAAAAGGGGAAGGGAATCCATCACATCAATCATATGGCCGTAAGTTACAAGCAAGGTGATATTTTTCTGCTGGGTCCGGAGGAAGAACATTATTTTGAGATTCAGGATTCAACCAGGTTCATCTATCTTAAGTTTACTGACCTGTACATTCGGGAAGGACCTGACAGCCCGCACCACGCGGTTAAAGAAATGGAATATCTCATACACAACAGGGAAGCACACCTGACCGGCTTCAGGTTAACTGCACATGACCGGCTTCTCAGTGATCAGATCTTCAGTCTGATAGAAATCCTGAAGATGGAGAGCGGCCTTAATGAAAGGCTGATCTGGCAGCAGGTAATTTCACTGTCGGTGATTTTAAAGCGGAATTTACACGAATTTATGCCAAACGAAAATGCTGACAACCAGATTGAGGCGATGTTCGCTTACATTCATGAAAATATTTATGCACCTGAAAAATTAAGATCAGCAGTGATGGCTGTAAGGTTTAATACTACAGCAAATTATATAGGTCCCTATTTCAAACGAAGTGCCGGCGTAAGCCTTCGTTCCTATGTCCAAAGTTACCGGCATATGCTCATTACCAAGCGCATCCAGAGCGGCAACTATAGTCTGAAGCAAATCGCGAACGAGTTTGGCTTAACAGATGAAAGCCATGTCCATAAGATCATAAAAGGGCTTTCCCATGATCCGAAACTATGAGTATTTCTCCACCTTTTATATCACAGCCGGACTTTTTTATAGTTGGTCGATCTCAGTGATGCGTGGCTTAAAAATGCTGCCAGACAGGGAATTTATTTTGGCTATGCAGGCGATGAACCGGGCAATCCAAAATCCTTTGTTTTTCCTATGTTTCTTTGGAGCAACATTGTTTCTGTTGATCAGTTGTTATCAGCAGTTCAAAAATCCGCTGGACACAGCGTATTATCTTTTAGTTGCATCAACCCTGATCTATTTGATTGGTGTACTCGGGATAACTATTGTTGGAAATGTTCCTTTAAATAATATGCTGGATATTTTCGATGTAAATGGTTCTGGTGTAGATGCGATTTCGGACATGAGAAGGGGATTTGAAAGCAGATGGAACTATCTGAATGATATCAGAAGTATTTCAGCTGTTCTATCAACGTGTTTACTCCTTTTTATACTGTTTATGAAAGGCTAGGACAACTTCTTTAGATAGGCAGACACAATGCTTCTACCAGGCCGTTACTATCTTCCAGAAACTGGTAATGAATGATTTTTCCTTCTTTTAGGGTAAAATGTGCAGAAAAGATGGAAGAATAAACTTGCCCTGACCGAAGCATACGGGAACTGAATTTTCCTGTGGCGACTCCAAAATCCCCATCTGCAAGAATATGCTCTACCTGTGCGCTGATCGGTTCTGCACTTTGCCACAGTAACTGGTAAAATGCCTTGATCTCATTTCTGTTTTTGCGTTTTCCCAGCCAGGGGGCCAGTTCTTCATTTCCAGGTACATTCCAGTCTACTTCTTCTGCAAAAAGCGCGAGTAGGGTTTGTAATTCCCTCTTGGCCAATGCCTGGTAAAAGTTCCGGATAAGGTTACGGGTTTCGATAGTTTGTAGGTTTGACATAGCGGATTAATGTTTTTCTACAAATAAAATCCAGGCCACTGACAACCCTATGGCAGTCTGCTTGCGTTCCTAAAAAAATAAATAAGGATGGCGATATTGACTACCCGTTTATACCCTGCGGATGTATAATACGGGTAGCTGATACCATGGATGACGACGTTATTCGGTTGCGGCTTGCTCATTTACAAAGCTTTCTGCCACCTCTGTCAAAGCCGCATCGGTGTCTTTCTCGTTGCTGAGGGTGAATTGCAAAAGATCGGCTACCTCATTTTGGCCCATGGTCCGCGCAAATACCACCAGAGTGCCATAGGTGGCAATTTCGTAGTGTTCTACTTTTTGTGCGGCAAGGATCAGTCCTGCGTCACGAAGGAGGGTCCCTGCTTCGGTATCCTGAATGACACCATCTGCTTCTTTAAGCAGGCCTTCCATCGCATCACATTTTTTTGCCCGTGCTTTTTCATTCAGTAGCATAAATACCTGATCAAGAGTAGCAACGTGGGTTTCGGTCTCTTCAGTGTGTTTTTCAAAAGCAGCCGCCAGTTCCGGACTGGTGGCCGCTTTTCTCATTTTTGGCAGAGCTTTCACCAGGTGCTTTTCGGCCCAGTAAATGTCTTTGAGTTCTTCTACAAAGAATTCGTGGAATTCTGAACTTTCCATTTTATCTGCTTTTGGGGTTTTGTTCAAAGAAATACTTGAAGACTTTGCAGCCGTTTTTGCGCTTTTTTTTGCTGTCGTTGCCATTGTTCTGCTTTTTTTATGATTAATAGTGTTTCGTCAACAAAGCTGGGATATTAAATGTTTAAGTATTTTTTAAAAAAAATTAACCGCTATCTTCTTTAGATTTTGCGTGTTGAGTTTTCGAATTCTAACCTGCAGTTGTAGAAAGATGAGAATAGTTAATGAACCAAGGGAATGTGAACAGAGGCTTTCCCGGATTCTAAATTCCCTAAACGTTCGAGTGCTGTAGATTATTTTATAGTTGTAAAAACAAATGGAATTCTGTCCTGTTGCTTTTTTATAAAGCCCGAATTATGAAACATTCAGGAATGGAACCATTCGAAATAAGGATCATCGATGAGGTTTTAACCATTCATCCGCAGGAAGATGAATCTTATCAGGTCTATCGTGGCGACACGCCACTAGTTACACTTACGTCTCATTTAGAGAGGTCAGGTCTTACCTGGGAAACTGATGATTTTATCGCTTCGGAGTATGTGCAGCAGATTGGAGAAATGATAGCGATTCACAACTCTAGAAGCTCATCAAGTTAAATTCTAAATCAATTGTCGTCCCCATGGAAATCTGATTTTATGAAATTATCTGAATACATCATTCGACAGATCGAAGAAGAGGGCGCGATTCCTTTCCGGAAATTTATGGAGCTCTGCCTTTATCATCCTGAACTGGGTTATTATACATCAGGACAGCACATCATAGGGAGTCCCGGTGATTATTATACCAGCCCCAGGCTTACGCCTGCATTTGGAATGGCAATCGCAAAGCAACTTGAAGAAATGTGGGTGAATATGGGTAGGACTGCCTTTACCATATTAGAATATGGAGCTGGAACAGGAGAGCTTTGCAGGTCCATCCTTGACTATTTAAAGAAAAATAGAGCGATGTACCAGCAGTTGAGGTATTGCATCGTTGAAAAAATGCCTGCTCATTGCTTGAAATCCCTACCTGAGCAGGTGGAGTTATATGATTCAACTGAAACGATGCGGGGTGTGCAAGGTTGCGTACTATCTAATGAGCTGATAGACAATTTTGCTGTACATCGTGTAGTGATGAGTGATAAGCTGATGGAAGTATATGTAAATTATCAGGATGGTTTCACCGAGGAACTTCGGCCGGCAAGACCTGAACTTGTTGCTTATCTTTCGGAACTCGGGGTAGAATTAGCAAGAGGATATTGTACCGAAATTAACTTGCAGTCGCTAGACTGGATTAGGGAGATTACCGGGATTCTGGATAGGGGATATGTGATCACAATAGATTATGGCGATAAGAATCCATCTATGTTTAAAACAGCACGCAGTCAGGGTACTTTGGTCTGTTATTATAAGCATTCTGTAAATGATTCCTTTTATGAACAT
>CBFGNP010000180.1:0-7466 GCA_965650095.1 uncultured Pedobacter sp.
GATAAGGTTATCCAGCTGGTGATAAGCTGCAAAATTTGCGGCCTCCCAAACCTGTCCTTCCGCCAGCTCACCATCTCCCAGAAGGACATAACTCTTGCCAGGAAGCGACTCCCTCTTGGCCAGCAGTGCAAGTCCTGCGGCAACTGAAAGTCCCTGGCCGAGCGAACCTGTAGCTGCCTCAGCATAAATGAATCTCGGTGTAGGGTGCCCTTCAAAACGGCTGTTAAACTTTCTCAGCGTAAGCAATTCCTCCAAAGGATAAGCACCGGCTATACCAAATAGTGTATAGAGCAAGGGTGCAGCATGCCCTTTGGAGAGCACGAAACGATCATTATATAAATTAAGTGGGTTGTTGATGTCGTATTTGAAATACCGATCAAAAAGTACAGCCATCAGATCTGCTGCAGACAGACAGGACGTTGGATGCCCGGATCCGGCTGCTGTGGTAGACTTTAAACACCACTTACGGATCAAATTGGCCTTGGCCTGTAAACTCTCATAATTCTCCATAATTTCTATTTATACGTTGATAGTATACTTTGGCCCATACACAATGGCCCTAGCCAAAATAGCTGATCAGCAGGGCAGCCAAAATCAGGAGCTTAACCAGATATTTAAAGAACAATCCGGATTCAGATTGGTTCAAAAAACATCGCAAATATCTATATGGGAGTCCAGGCATTTTTTGTTTCCATGGGATACAGCTGAAAACAGGTGCCCTCAGAATGTTGTATCAGGGCGCATGACCTGCTAGCAGAGCATGCGCTCAGATTAAGGTTTCGAAATTACCTGATTAGGAATTTTAAATTAAAAACTTCTAAATTAATAACCAGGAGTATTAGGATTACCACCCCCTCCGGTACTTGAATTTACAAGAACAATATTGCCTCTGATTTCTCCCCCGGGTACAGTTGAACTGTGGATATTTACATACCATTTTCCAGCCAACAGCTGAGCTTGTTCAACATCAGTTAAGGCTCTTGTTGTGCCAGATAGTGTTCCTGAGCTGGCGCTGGTAAAGCCCGGGATTTCGATAACAATAGGAGAACTGGTTGCATTTGAGCCTGTTTCTGAACCATGAAAGTGCATACCAGTTGTGGTAGCTGTAGTTGAACCAAGTTGCCAGGTAAGGTTATAAGCTATCATTTTTGTACCCGAATTATAGGTAATTGCTGCCGTACCTGAACCCGTAGTGGTAACAGGAGGAACTTCGGTAGCCCCATTTAATACCACATCTGCCTTATAAATTGGTGGCGTCGAAGGCCGGTTATCTTTTTTTTTGCAGTTGGAAAAAAGAAGTAAAAAAATACCGGCTACAGCAAGAATGGTGTAAGCACGGTGTGTTAAATAAGTTTTCATGCGAATCAAATTTAATCCCTCGTTATTGCGCTGATTGAAAGCATAACAAGATCATCCTTCCTGGATTTTAAAATCATGCTTGTCATCTTTGCTTCTATATAAGGGTACGCAAGGGCCGTTAAAATGGTTGCCTGAAAATGTGATAATTAAAGAAAATGACAATCAACAAACCGCACGGCATCCTAAAAATGTAAGGCATAAAAAAAAGGCTGATCATTTTATCAATGATCAGCCTTTTTTGTCATTTTAGACGGGGGTTTAACTAATAGCCATTATTGCCAAATTCATTTCCATTATTAATTGTATTCAGGAAAGAGAAAGGAATAGGTCTATTGTAGTGTCTTGTGGCAATAAAGCTTGCTGAAGCCCTGGCATTATATTGGGCTAAGCGTGTCTCGAATGCTTTATGACGTTTTAATAGTGCCCAACGGGTAAATTCACCACATAATTCGCGTGCGTACTCATCAAAGACATCGTTCATCGACGCATTGGTTAACTGCATGCCAGTACCTGTATTAAAGTCGGCAGGATTGCGGCATGCGCGTTTACGCAACTCATTTAAGTACCCCGCAGCAACAGCACCACTTCCACCAGATTTAAGCGTAGCTTCAGCTGCAATTAAATAAACTTCTGCCATACGCATGACCATAATGTTACCAAGTTTTTGCTGGAAGTTACCACCCAGCCAGCCACCGTCGAAATTATGATTAAACTTACTTAAAGCCGGGAAAAGGTTTGCCATACTTATAGGCGTCAATCCATTACCTGTAGGATTTTTGTATTTGGCACCTGTCGGATCTGCCGGATCAAAAAGATCATCAATATTGACCACCGCATATTTACGAAGTGCTTTCTCTGCCGGGCTTAGCGGATCTTTACTTAAAAATGCGAAAAACCTATCTTCATCAACATCCAGCGGATATGGATGTACATTGGCATTTGCTACAGTAACCAAAGCAGAAGTTGCCCCTGTGGTTATACCTTTTGGCCAAACTTTTGGTGGATATTGCCATGTTGCATTTTGCGAAGCATTTTTAGCGTCTACATCGATATAAGGATAAATCTTCTGACCAGCAAAGGCCGGATTGATACCATATTTGGCACAGATCTCAGGCGTTAACGTTACAGTAGCCTCATCATAGGTTACGTTAGCAGGCGTTGGAGGAGATGGATTGTTGGTTTTTGCCTGTACTCCAGAATAGTTTGTAAATGCTGTCGCAAACGAATTTTCCCATCTTTTATCATACGTTGCATTGAAACAATTGATCAGGTATTTTGTGGGTGCAATAAACGACTGATTTAAACGTCCATAATACGCATTTGAAGTATTCGAACCTACTCGCTTCTTCAAAAGATCTGTACCTCCGCCAAATGCTGCATCAAGTGATGGATAAAAGTGCAGGTAAAGGTTAGGTTTGGTATTTGATTGAGCGACATCGTAAGATGGAGCATATGGATTTAATCCGTAGGCGGTAAACAATGCTTCAGCATTATTTCTATTATTAGCATAAGCGAACACCTGCCCAAAATCAGGATACATACTGGCACCATACGCTCCTTTATTTATAATCAGATCTTCAGCAACTTCTTTTGCCCTCAGCCAGTAGCTTTTTGTTCCCTCCATTAACCCTTCGCCACCTCCTTGCGCGTAAACACGGGCAAGTATTCCAAGCGCAGATTTCTTGGTTACGCGTTGAGGGTTATTCTGGTATGGTGTAACCGGAAGGTCTGGTACTGCTGATGTCAGATCGACGATGATTTGCGTATAAACTTCAGCAACACTATTACGGGTTGGGCTTAGATTTTTTACCGGATCGTCTGTAGTGATCAATGGTATCGGACCGAACTGAGTTACCAGCACAGAGTAATAATATGCTCTCATTACTTTTGCTTCAGCAACCAAAGTTTTGATATCATTGGCGTTGCCATCTTTAATAAGTGGGGCAATCTGCATGGTTTTGTTACAATCTTTTATCGAGCTCCAGGCAAAATCCCAAACATTGGTTACCAGGTTAAAGTTGTTGGTAAACTGCTCATATTGCATAATTTGCCTGTTGCTCACACCATTGGTAGGTGATGTCCATAAATCTGTTCCGGTTTCAGACAAAAATCCGTACTGCATACCAATCAGTGAGCCCCAAAGCCCATTATATATATTAGCCTGAAAAGATCTAAATCCGTTAAAATCTCTGATCACGTCCTCTTCTGCTAAAGAAACAGGATTGTATTCATCTAATTTACATGATGGTATGGTCAATATTAACACTAAACCTAATCCACATGCACTAACTGCTCTCTTTATAAATTGATTTTTCATCCTTATCATAATTTGATAATATTTTTCTTTTTCTATTACTTAACGATTAAAATGAGACATTTAAGCCGAGCACAAGCTGTTTGGTCAATGGGTAATCCATCTCACCATTCATTTCCGGATCGTAGTCTTTTAACAGATGGCTTTTGGTAATCACCAATGGATTGGTAATGGTGCTGTAAAAACGTACACTACGCATGGCAACCTTTTTTGCAAGATTTTCCGGCAAAGTGTATCCGAGGCTGATGTTCTTGATTTTAAAGAACGAGCCATCTACATAATTCAGTCCTGAAAATCCTAACATACTTGTACCAGTCTGGAAATTCATTACTGGAAAATCATTTGATGGATTTTCTGGTGTCCAATAATTGAAATTACGAGGGAAAGTTCTGGCTGGGCTTGCATTGGTAGAAAGTCCGCTCGGTTGATACCATCCCATCATTACGTAGTTGATCGTTTGACCCCAACGCATGTATGAATAAATACCTAAATCGAAATTTTTGAACTTGAACGTATTTTGGAAACCCAATGAAAAATCAGGAGTATTATGCCCTACAATTTGGTAATCGTTGGTTGCGTTATAACTATAAATTGATGACGCTGCAGTTAGCGAAGGGTTAAATTGCTGAGCATCAGCAAGATTAGTATAATAATACAAATCTGTCCCTTCCCTCATAAATACACCATCGGCTAATTTAATAAGACCTGGCGTATTTACTTTCAAATCGCCTGGACGGCTATTAAGTGCCGCAGCATCTGCTTCCTCACCGATTTGCCAAATTCCATCAATTTTGAAGTTTCTGAATGAAGCAATCGGCTCGCCGATGGTCAATGAGTAATTTCCAGCTATACGGTTCTCTCCCCCCGTTACGTTATTTGTAATGTTATTGGCAACGCCACCTGTTAATTTTAAAATTTTCTCATTATTACGGGCGAAAGCAACAGAAGAGCTCCATTCAAAATTCTTGCTCACGATATTACGTGTATTCATGGTGACTTCGAAACCCTTGTTGTTGGTTTTTGCGATATTGAGATAGGTTTGATACGGCGTATTACCAGATCTGTATGCCCCATATATGATTGGCGAATTGACGTTATAAATTACCCCGTGAGTATTTGTATTGTAATAATCTAAGGCCATATCAATACGATTGTTAAATAATCCCAGATCCAGGCCAATGTTCAAAGTTTTAGACTTCTCCCATTCCAACTCTGGATTGGTAATAAATTGCGAATTGCGGTAAATGGGTATCAGCTCACCACCTAATGACATATTAGTTTGTTCAACGAAATTAGCAGAAGAATTAGCAGGAATATAGGAAGTTCCTGCAACACCCCATGTAGCACGAAGTTTCAGGTTATTGATATATTTCTTTGTACCCGCCATAAAGTTCTCGTCAGAAATTCTCCAACCTGCAGACACTGCCGGGAAATTATCCCAACGGTTGGTTTTGTACAATACCGAAGCGCCATCTCTGCGTACTGAAGCCGAGAAGAGGTACTTACCTTTATAAGCATAATTGATCCGGCCTAACAAACCAAAGGTTTTCTTCATCGTATAAGATGATATGGCGGTTGTGTTTACATCTCCACTAAACCCGTACCATTTGAAATTATTATTGGCGATATTACTTTGATTCATTTCGGTGTTAGTGTATTGATCATGATAGTAAGAAGTTACACCGGTAAATGTAAAATCATGATCATCTTGAATTTTCCAATTGTACGTTAACAAGTTCTCCCACTGATAACCTTGATAGCGGTTTTGATTAATTCTTGCTTTGGCAATCTGTCCGTTATTGTACGTATAACTTACAGAACCCACACCGTCAAAACGATAGCTATTCAGGTAATTCAAGTGTACACCTGCACGGCTCAGGATGGTTAAACCTTTTATCGGTCTGATCTCAATATACGGGTTGAAAAATACTTTAGTATTGTTATCCACGTTTCCGTAAACACCGGGCTGATAGTCTAATAAAAGATTGTAGACGTTACTGCCGAGTTCGGTATTGAGTGAACCATCAGTTTTGTAAGGCTGCACCAAAGGGTCTGTAACGATGGCGTTTTCCAATTTATCCTGTGCCTTATTTCTATCCACATAAGAAGCCTGAAGATTTGCTCCTACCGAAAGCCAGCTTTTCAACTTATGGTCTAAACGCATATTGGTAGAGTACAGCTTATAATCATCGCCAATATACTGCCCTTTTTCATCATTTAAGTTAAACGACACATAAGCTTTAGTGTTTTCAGATCCCCCGGAAACAGCTAAACTGTAGTTTTGTATGGTTGGCTTATCTCTCAGGAAAAGATCGGGCCAGTCCACAAAATTGCCCTGGTTGAACAAATTATATCTGTCAGTTCCAAATATATCTTCATCATCTGCAGGTGACTGCCATTGCGCCCCGGTTGTAACCCATTTTCTGGCTGCGGCATCATAAGTATATTTATATGCCTCTCTTTTGGCAGCCAAATATTCATCCTTGGTCAAAGTCTCCGGAACAGTTGACCAACCGTTATTTCCGTAATAAGAGTTGAAATCAATATTCAACTTTCCCGCCTTACCACTTTTTGTAGTGATGAGAATTACCCCATTTGCACCGGCAGAACCATAAACGGCCGTTGAAGCTGCATCTTTTAAGATGTCTATAGATTCAATGTCGTACGGGTTCAGCGTAGAATAGTCACCTGGCAAACCATTGATGATAAATAAAGGCGTACTGTTAGCCTTTAGAGATCTGTTTCCACGTAACTGTAAGACAACGCCCTCTCCGGCCTGTCCCGATGCGCGGGTAATATCCAAACCGGCAACTCTTCCCTGTAATGATTCCATAGGGTTCGGACCAGGTCTGGCTGTAATTTGTTCCGGTTTTACCGACACTACAGATCCGGTAAGGTCACGTTTCTTGACAGTACCGTAACCGATCACCACTACATCTTCCAGTTGGCCAATATCTTCTGCCAGTACTACCCGCATGTTATTCGATGCGACAACTTCCACCGTTTTAAAGCCTGTCATGCTAAAGACCAGTATACTGTTTTGATTGGCCAGATTGATGCTAAATTCACCTTTACTGTTGGTTGCGACTGTGACAGCCTCATTTTTAGCCTTAACACTTACGTTAGGTAAAGGGATACCTTGATTATCAACAACCGTCCCTTTAACGTTTAGTTTTTGTTGCACAAAAAAAATGGTGCTCGTAGATTTAGCAACTGTAGCGCTTTCTGCTGCGAGAGAAGATAACGGTAAGATTGCCATGGCCAGTAGCAACTTAGTACCTGATAGTGCCCTCCGATGGCAATTACTGAGTAATGTTTTTTGCATAGTTTTCATCAATGAAATGGTTAAACATTTTGGTTTACAAAACGCAAAATTCAATCACCTGATCAACCTTAAGAAAAACAGTTCATATTTCACATTTGAACAATAAGTTCATGCAGCAAAGATGTTTATACTTGGTTTTCAGGTTCCGAATAAAGCGGTCTCCTTGATAACAAACATAGCTAAACAGCACCCATGAGGAGGTCGAATTTTGTTCTAAAATGGTTCAAATTTATTCAAAAAACCCTCAAAATCTCAGGATACAGCCAAACGCTTTAGATAATGGGTTGGTGAAGCATCATATTTTTCTTTAAAGCAGGTACTGAAGTATTTGGGATTGTTAAACCCAACTTCAAATGCCACGATGGATACCCTTTCTTCCCCTTCATCAAACAATTGTTTGGCTCTGGCCAAACGCATATCCCTTACAAAATCGACAGCCGTTGTTCCTGTTAAACTTTTAAACTTACT
>CBFGNP010000181.1:0-7420 GCA_965650095.1 uncultured Pedobacter sp.
TTGAGGCAAAATCAATGCCCTCAGAATAAATCCGAATGCGGTGGTAACCAGCGATATAAAGCAGACATAAAAGAGTTTCATATCTGGAACAGGTTGAGCCCCGGTATTTTCTGTACTTAATTTTGACATGATGAAGATGTTTAGTTTATATTTGGTTATTTAGTTACTTTCATTACTCCATTCATAATTCTCCAGTGTCCCGGAAAGGAGCAGATATATGGGTAGTTGCCCGCTACATCCGGCACTTTAAATCTCAATCTGAACTTCGCTTCCGGATTTACCAGGGGTGTATAAAACAATACTTCAGGCATTTTAGGTACGTATTGCATTTCTGCACCTTTAGGATTCTGGGCCAGTTTATCTGCGGCTGCCCCCACTTTGTTCATGCTCCCTTTTTTAAGGATGAGCAAATTGTGCTGCATAAAATCAATATTATCGAACACCAGCTCAACTGTCGTCCCGGCTTTTACAGTAAAAGTTTTTTTATCAAACTTCATTGCATTTACAATAGGTTTTATGGTAATCACCTGATCTGCTTTCGTTTTAACTGCAGGTTTTGTAGCTGATACTTTTGTTGATTTAACCGTATTTTTCACCTGTTTTGAAACAGCAATTTTTAGTGCCTCTTTAATCCATCTGTCGCCAGTGTTTACAGAATCCTTTTGAGCGGCAACCAGCTCATTCGCAATAGATGGCGATACCGGCAGGTCAGCGACTTTCAAAAATGCAGCCAAACGGGTATTTAGATTTTTATCTTTTATCAAGCCTGTTCCCTGGATAGCCGCCAGAGCGGCAGCCGTGTTAGGTAATACCTGTAACGCTGCTTTTCGAACCCCAGCAGAAGGGTGATGCAATGCATGCACTGCTACCTGAAAAGCTTCAGTTGTGGTGTACATCCCCAAGCCATGCAATGTCCATAAGGCATGTATAGCCGGCGCATTGATCCCGAGCTCATCCACCTCTTGATTGCGGATCATTTTGTATAAATCAGGCACCATTGCTTTATCCCCTTTTTCGACAATCAGCCGCTGCGCAGTCATGCGCCAGAATAGGTTATCACTTTGTAAGCCCTTTAATAGTGATTTTGGATCATTTTTGTCCAGGGATTTTATGGGTGACGATTTGGCTTTGTTATAGACCACTTTATAGACCCGTCCGTGTACGCGGTCTCTGAGTGGATTGACGTAAGCATTTCCTTTACCATTTTCAAAACCTGGAGGAGTTGGGTTGTGCTGGATAATGAAATTATACCAATCAAGCACCCAAACAGCACCATCAGGGCCAACCTCAGTCTGCACAGGCCCAAACCACTCATCGGCACTGGCTACCAGGTTCCAGCCGTCTTTTTCTTTAAATCCGGATCCGAAAGGTTCCAGCATTGCCTGGTGAACTACACGTCCGGTTGGTTCATTAACGAAAGCAATCCGGTTCCAGTAAGCTTTAGGGAAATTCCTGGCTGTATATAGATTATGTCCTGCTGCTGAGGTAAATCCGTTAAAAACATCCACCTGACGTAAGTTTTTGGTAACCACATGCATGGCATAATGCCCGTCTATTTTATCTATAGCCTTATTAACCGGAACACCGATTTTATCAAGGTAAGAACTCGGAATACCTAAAAAAGCACTATGGGTATTATTTGCTGTAGAAAGGAATACATCATTGTTTTCGGAGAATCCCAGGCCCCAGGTATTGTTACTGGTTCCCCCCAGATACTCCAGGTTTTTCCCATTACTGTCAAAACGGAAGGCGCCCTGACCAAATTTGATTGCTTTACCGCCAACGGTTCCGTTATAGCCTGAGTAGCCTACTGTACCCCAGATTTTATTATCGAATCCATGATGTAGACTTGAAGGACCAGCATGGGTATCAAATGTACCCCATCCGCTAATGATCGTTTCCCTGACATCAGCCTTGTCGTCGCCATCTGTGTCTTTCAGGTAAATGAAATCGGGTGCCTGAGCAACAATGATTCCTCCATTAGCGAAAACAATACCGGTCGGGATATTTAACTTATCGGCAAAAACGGTAAATTTATCAGCCTTGCCGTCTCCATCTGTATCCTCACAAATTTTAATCCTGTCATGCCCTTCGCCCTTAACATCTCTAACGGTATTGGGATAGTCAACTGTCTCTACGATCCATAACCTGCCACGCTCGTCCCAGGCCATTGCAATTGGTTTCAATATATCAGGCTCCGAAGCAAACATCTCCAACTTAAAGTCAACCGGAACCTGGGTAATTAATTGCGATTCTGCAGGACTCAGTGCTGCCTGTAGTTTAAAGCCACCAGGTCTTTTTTCATAATTTGGAAGTTTGGCATCACTATATTCCGGAGCTGGTTTAGGCAATTTTTCCCATTGCTTTTTTGCTTCATCATTAACGGCCCATAACACTCCATTCCCTAACAATTTAAGGAAAGATGGATTTTTCCAGGTACGTTCGTCATGGCCATAAGCAGTATAAAACACTTTGCCTTTACCATAGTTCTTAACCCAGGTATAAGGTTCATGATGATCGCCTTCCACTCTCTCTGTAAGTACATGAATATCTTTGGCAACCTTATCGTGCACATAAGTTTCGTCCCAGGTGCTAAACGACGTTATGCCTTCCATAGCGGGATGTTGGGCATCTACAATTGTTGCAGAAAAATCGCCTGTTTTATGGGTCTTGAATTGTCCGCCTACCATATCGATATAAGCAGCCGAGTTTTGAAAACAAAAGGATGCACAATGAACGGGAATAAATCCTTTACCACTTTTCACATAATCCAGAAGAGCCTTTTCCTGTGGCTCTGTGATTTGATCATGATTGGAATAGATCATTAACCCGTCGTATTTAGACAGGTTTTCTGCATTCAGATCATTTACATTAGTTGTATATGAAATATTAATTCCGTTTTTAAAGAATTCCTGGGAAATGATTTCTGCAAATTTTTCAGAATTATGGTGTTGGCTGTCGTGCCCCAGGAGTAAGACCTCCAATCGCGGCGATTTTGTATCTGTTATTAAATTAGCGCTCAAGGTGAGCAGCGCGGCCAGGCAAATAACGCCTATCGCTAAGTACTTTTTCATTGTGTGTGCGTGTTTATTTTGGTTAGCATTCAAAAGCTAATATCTAGAAATAGGCTTACAATGCCTCCTACTTTTTTGTCCAATACTGACTCTATTTTATCAAACAGTTTATTACATTTGACTATTAGCATGTCAACAAAAAGGATATATAATGTTATTGAGTCGAATATGAAAGCAGCTGTTCAAAAATCTACGATCCCCGAAACACAAATGTTTATCATCAAAAAACTAGAGGACAAACATTTCGATCCAGTTTGGCATTCGCATTGCGAATACCAGTTATTTGTGGTGTTAGAAGGCACAGGAACGAGATTTATCGGCGATAGCATTAAGTCTTTCGAGCGTGGCGACCTGGTATTCACAGGCGCCAACCTGCCACATCTTTGGCGAAGTGATGAGGCTTACTTTAAAAAGGATAGTCAATTGAGTGTCCATGGGATTGTCATTTACCTACAGGAAAACTTCATGGGTGAACAGATGATGCAAAAGGAAGAAATGCTGCTGATCAAAAAGTTATTAAAAAAATCGGCCAGGGGATTGGAATTCTACGGGGAGTGCAAAGACCTTGTTACCGATATGATGAAAGCGCTCACACTAATGAGTGGATTAGAGAGCTTAATCCAACTACTCAAAATCCTTCAGGTATTGGCAAATTCGAAAACCTATCATTACATCTCACATACAGAATATAGTGATCCTGTAAATGAGAATGAGACCGACCGCATGAACAAAGTTTACGAATATGCACTCGCAAACTTTCGGAGCAGGATTTCCTTGCCGGAACTGGCAGAAATATTGTGCATGACTTCAACCTCGTTCAGCAGATATTTTACGGCGAGGAATAACAGGACATTTTCCAAGTTTATTATGGAGTTACGTATCAAATACGCTTGTAAACTATTGATAGAAACCAATATGCCTGTATCGTTAATCTCCTATGAAAGTGGATTTAATACCTTGTCCAATTTCAACAAGCAGTTTAAGGAAATTATGAACAAAAAACCGTCGGAATATAAAATACAGTTCTCAAGTATCTGATACATTGGTATCAGGCAACACTGGGGGAGTAGAAAACAAACATGATCTTTAATGAAGATAGAAAAAGAACCAAAAATGCAACTGATAAATAGCGCTATTCAATTGATCTATCTATTTACTCAGATTAAGCCTGACATTGAGTTCAAAACTGCCATTTGTATAGCTGCTTAAAGCAGAAATCTGTGTGGTATAGGTTCCGCTGACCAGGTATTTCTCTCTAAAGTCCATACCCAAACCAAAAGTTGCATTTCTGGTACTATGGTACATCGCTAACAAAAACACCTGCTTTTTGGCGATACCAAACTGCGCACCCGCATCCCAGATGTTGTCAAAACCTTTCACCCCCCTGTAGGTCACCTTTGGCTCTACATCCATACCTTCGATACCTTCACTGATCCCGATTTTATAACTTACTGCAGTATAAAAGGTAGCCACATCGGCCAGTTTGATCACATCCTTTTTCAATACACTTTTCAGGTTCGGGATGGCCGCCTGGATGTTCAGCTTACCTGAAGTATAAGCCACTCCTAAATCTCCGTCCAGGTAAGTTTTACGGTCATTGTACTGCCCTACTGTTGGGTCATTGGGATTGCCATAAATATCTGCATTTTCTAAGCGCTGGCTCATAAAACCCAGTGATACCCCAAAGTGCAACTGATGGTTGTTGTTATTCAGCTTCAGGTGATAGGCATAACTGCCCATTACTCTGATCTGTTTTTGCAAACCCGCACTTTCGTTGTTTACCGTTAAACCCAGTCCAACTTTGTTAAAGCCATAATCGGCCGTCAGGTTTTGGGTTAAAGGCGCCCCAGGTACATTGCTCAATAGCTTACGGTAGGCACCATTTAGCTTTAAACCCTCGCCTGCCCCGGCAAAGGCCGGGTTAATCAGGTATTGATTGATATAGTACTGGGAGGATAAAGGGTTTAACTGTGCTTTTACCAAGGTGGTACTGATTATGCTAACCATAATCAGTACTAAGGTTTTATATATCGTTTTCATTTCTGTTTTACGCTGTTTACTCTGGCCCGGTAATGGTAATAAAACCTGTGAAACGTGGTCTGCTCGTTCCAAAATCTACGATATAGTAATAGGTGCCTTCAGCCAGTGGCACTCCATTTAAGGTACCTTCCCAACTGTTGTCATAACCTTTTTTACCATAAATAAAACGGCCGGCTTTGTCAAATACCTTTACTTCATTATTTGGATAGAGGTCTATATTATCGATCACCCATTTGTCGTTTATCCCATCACCGTTGGGCGACATGATATTAGTCGCCTTGATCTTCACCAAATCTTCCGGCACGATTAAGTTAATAGCCTTGCTTTCTGTAAAGCCGCTGGCATGGGTAGCTGTTGCAAAATTCAATGGCTGAGCTCCACCTATCTGTACCCGGTGGCGTAAGCCATTGGTATCAAAAGTAGCGGTAGCGGTATTTAGTCCATAATTACCACTGCCTATCACAGGTAACCAACTGTTTCCATTATATTTTGAAATACCGAAAGGAGATGACGGGGTAAAACCACTGCCTTTCAGGCTTGCAGGAAAGCCGACACGAAACGTATAATCTCCTTCTCCGCTTGTACGGATAACATGGTATGATGCATTTACAAACTGGCTCTTGTCTGCAACTACACCGCCATCTGGCAAACCATCAGCTGTAAGGCCTGTAAGTACACTCATTGTAAATTTGAATACAGCGTCTTTGGGTGGGGTAATGCGTACAGGCAGATAATTTCCGCCGTTTCCTAAAGGAATATCTCCCTGAGCAGTTGTTAATCCGGTTATTCTTACTTCTGCAATTTCACCGGAACTTGCTGACGACATGGTGTTGATATAGGAAGTGCTGCTTCCACCTGAAACACTTGAAACAATAAGCGCTGAAGTTTCCGGAATATTCAGCAGTCCCTTCTGCATATCCAGTTTTCCTATCGTCAGCACCGGGTTCAGTGTAACTCCAGCGGTTGAATTGATTACCATTTTATTGAGAGCAGCATTTTTAAAAGTATTGGCTGCAACGGTTCTTGCTATCGATGTAGAAGGAGAGGCATTTACAAAACCTATAGTGCCATTAGTTGCATCAACTATGCCAGTACCGTTTAGCGTGATAGCGCCTGCAATATTCATTACGGCACCCAGCTTCAGTTTATGGGTATTCCCAGCTTCAACACCTAGTGCGTTAAAAGTAACATTTCCGCCCATGAAACCGATATTATCAGAACCATTGTTAAAATTTACTGTAAGTGATGAAATGGTATTATCATGATCTACAGAGATACAATTAACGGTATCTTCTGCTATCAGGTTGCCACTGACATTCAATATACCTGTAGAAGCTACACCTGTAGAAACCGGAGCGGTATACACAGATGATCCTCTTTGAAAAAACACATCATTTGCTACACTTAAAGCAACTGTGTTGCTCACTTTCAGAAAGGTCCCTGCTATAACTGTTGGTGCTTTGGTATAGCCGGTCCCTCCGCTACTAATGCTTACCTGTGTAATACCAACTTTTGCAGAAACAGCTGCCTCTGTACCATTTCCTGTAACAGACATAATTGGTATGGAAGTGTAGTCAGACCCTGAACTGGTTATAACAATATCTATAATTTTACCACCACTCACTACTGCCGTGGCCGCTGCTCCGCTTCCGCCACCGCCGCTAAAAGTAATACTGGCAGAAGTATAGCCAGAACCGCGATTATTTATATCTGCACCTGTTACTTTTACTTTTGTGATAGTTGCAACAGCACTGGTAGAGCCTGCAGCTTGTCCACCGTTAACAAAAGATAGCGCAGGAATACTGCTTAAATTACCTGGCTCTACAATGGTTAATGCTGATACTACATTTGCATTGATCTGTGCCCGTAAAACAGCTCCATCCCCCTCTCCAACAATCAGGTTATTTAAATTTCTAGTACCTGCTACAACTGCGCTTTGCCCATTTCTTATTAACAAATTAGTTGTTAATCCAAGGGCAGTTGTTGCTGGTACCCAATTTCCGTTTGTAAAAACTTCAAACTGTGATGGGCTACCCATACTGCTACTCAATTGTGTTGTCCGATAATCACCCGCAGCAGGAACATATTTAAATACATATTCATTAAACAACAATGATCCGTAGCCTAATAATATCGCAGTACCACTTTCTCCTGCATTGTCTTGCCTTATTTTCTCAACAACCATTTTGGTATATTTAACCGGCTCTCCAGACATCCCCAGTCTGTTTACATAATGATTGTAAACCAGTTCATAAAATGGAAGAAATTCTCCCCTTTCATCAGGAGAAATTTCAGATCCATAATGA
>CBFGNP010000182.1:0-7382 GCA_965650095.1 uncultured Pedobacter sp.
ATTTCCAGAATGGTATGGATGTAGAACATGAGAAGTTTGGTTTTGGAAAAATCATCGCCCTGGAAGGTACTTTACCGGATGTAAAAGCCACCGTATTTTTTCAGGGACTGGGTAACAAGCAATTGCTATTAAAATTTGCGAAGTTGCGAATTGTTAAATAAGCCTTATATTTACAGGACTTACAATCGCTCATAAAGTGCGAAAAGACATAAAAAACAAATTATTATAGATAAAACCGGCCTTTAATCGTTATTTCCTGAATAACTTATACCGGCGCAAACGATGCCGATTAGCATCTGCAGGATCCCCGGTGATAAATAGGCATCCAAAAGGAGTTAAAAGACTAAATAATAAGACTCCGGATAACCTCAGGACAATTAAAGAATTTAAAAATTAACGAAAACATATAAATGAATTTCGAATATAACACCACAAGAAACGACTTGATATTAGCCGAATACGGCCGTAATGTGCAAAATATGGTAAAGTACATTATCGAACTTCCGGATCTTGAAGAACGCAATAAATACGCACAGGCAGTAATAGACCTGATGGGTTTCTTAAACCCACATTTACGTGATGTGGCTGATTTCAAGCACAAACTATGGGATCATCTGCACATCATTTCGGGCTATAAAATTGACGTAGATAGCCCCTACCCTAAACCTACTCCGGAAGATGCCTTGGTAAAACCTCAACATATCGGTTATCCACAGCAAAGAATTACCTATAAGCATTATGGTAAAACGGTTGAGATGATGATTGAAAAAGCAAAAGCGGTAGAGGAGCCTGAGCGCAGGGCTGCAATGGTGCAGGGAATTGCCAATTTTATGAAAATGGCTTATGTGACCTGGAATAAAGACAGTGTCGCGGATGAGACGATCTTAAAAAACCTTCGTGAACTATCTGGCGGTCAGCTTCAGCTCGATGAAAACGTTAATCTGAACAAGGTTGAATTTAAGCCGCCCGTGGCAAGGCCATCAAACAACAATAACCGCGGAAGAAACAACAATAGTAAAGGCCGGCAAAATAACAATCGTCCCGCGCGGAACAACAATGCTAAACAGCGCCACTAAACCTAGCCGCTTTTATCCATACACCTTACGAACAACATGAACGCATTTGAAATAATTGGCGGTAAGAAATTAAAGGGCGAGATTCAGCCTCAGGGGGCAAAGAATGAAGCTCTGCAGATCATTGCCGCCGTTTTATTAACTGATCAGAAAATTACCATCAGCAACATCCCAGACATCAAGGATGTAAACAAATTGATTGAACTGCTGGCCGATATGGGCGTTACCATTGAACGCCTGAGCAAAGACACTTATACTTTTGAAGCTAAAAATATTAACCTTGAATTTTTCCAGTCTGATATATTTAAAGCTAAAGGTGGAGGTTTAAGAGGATCAATCATGATCGTTGGCCCACTATTAGGCCGCTTCGGAAGGGCCGCAATCCCTAAGCCGGGAGGCGACAAGATCGGCCGCCGCAGACTGGATACTCATTTCATAGGCTTTGAAAAACTGGGCGCCAGGTTTGTGTATGACAACAAAAAGGAATTTTTTAATGTAGATGCAACCAACTTAAAAGGGGCTTATATCCTACTTGACGAGGCTTCAGTGACCGGCACGGCCAACATCGTCATGGCAGCTGTCCTGGCAAAGGGAACAACCACTATTTATAATGCGGCCTGCGAACCGTACCTGCAACAGCTTTGTAAAATGCTGAACCGGATGGGAGCTAAAATCTCCGGTGTAGGTTCCAATCTTTTAACTATTGAAGGGGTGGAGAAACTGGGGGGCACGGAGCACAGAATGTTGCCGGATATGATAGAGATCGGCTCGTTTATTGGCCTGGCGGCCATGACCGAGTCAGAGATCACCATAAAAAATGTCTGCTATTCAGAACTTGGTGTTATCCCTGATGTATTTAAAAAATTGGGTATCCGCTTTGAGCTAAAGGGCGATGACATTTATATTCCATCTCAAAAAAACTATGTAATTGAATCATTTATAGATGGTTCCATGCTAACTATTGCCGATTCACCATGGCCGGGCTTTACACCTGACCTGCTGAGCATCGTCCTGGTAGTGGCTACACAGGCCAGAGGCAATGTACTGATCCATCAGAAAATGTTTGAAAGCAGATTATTCTTTGTGGATAAACTGATAGACATGGGGGCGCAGATCATTTTATGTGATCCACACCGTGCTTCTGTGAATGGAATTGATAAAAAATATAAACTGAGAGGCATCAGCATGACCTCTCCCGATATCCGTGCAGGAGTTTCCCTGTTAATCGCAGCGCTATCTGCGGAAGGCAAATCTACCATTTTTAATATCGAACAGATAGAGCGGGGTTATCAGGATATTGATACACGTTTACGGGCCCTGGGTGCACAGATCAAACGGGTAGAGGTATCTGCTCCAAGTCATTAACCTCAAAATACTTCAACAAAAAAGCCCCTTTTTGGGGCTTTTTTGTTGAAGGTGTTTTTTTGTCTCGGTATATCTTAAGGTCAGAGGGTTTCAGTCTAACCAGAAATAGCATTGATGATATCATACTGTGTGATGATCTCAATTTTTCCCTGCTCATCTTCGACCAGCACAGCGCTGTTTTCTTTATTGATCAGGGAAGAAATCCGGTCTATAGATGTGTTCAGGTCAACAAAAGGAAATCCTGCAGACATGATCTGTTCAACGGGGGCGGATTTCAAAGATGGATTTTCCAGCAGAGCCTTTAAAATGTCACTCTCTGCAAGTTTCCCTATAACCATTCCTTTTTGGGTGACAGGGATCTGGGAAATATTAAGCGTGTTCATGTTATTAATGGCCTCAAGAATTGTTTTTTCGCAGTCAATTGTAATGATTTCCGTATTTTCTTTCTTCCCAATGATCGAACGCGCAGTAAGCTTTTCATCCTTAAGGAAGCCGCGCTCCCTTAGCCAATCCTCATTGTACATTTTACCCATATAACGACTTCCATGGTCATGGAAAATGACCACTACCACATCTTCAGGTTTTAGTTTATTTTTTAGCTGCAACAACCCCGCAATAGCTGATCCAGCCGAATTCCCGATAAAGATCCCTTCTTTTCGTGCAATTTCACGGGTCATCAATGCAGCATCCTTATCCGTTACTTTTTCAAAAAGATCTATAACATCAAAGTCTACATTCTTTGGCAGGAAGTCCTCGCCGATGCCTTCCGTAATATAAGGATAGATTTCATTTTTATCCAATATGCCGGTTTCCTTATACTTTTTAAATACTGAGCCATAAGTATCTATGCCCCATACCTGAATGGCAGGATTCTGCTCTTTCAGGTATTTTCCGGCACCTGAGATCGTCCCGCCGGTCCCCACACCAACAACAAGATGGGTTATTTTTCCTTCCGTCTGCGCCCATATTTCAGGCCCTGTCTGTTCATAATGAGCCTGCGAATTGGCGAGGTTATCATACTGATTCGCCTTCCATGAGTTGGGTACTTCACGTTCCAGACGCGAGGAAACAGAATAATAGGAACGCGGATCTTCTGGTTCAACGTTAGTTGGGCAAACGATTACCTCCGCCCCGAAGGCCCGTAAGGCATCTACCTTTTCCTTGGATTGTTTATCCGTTGTGGTAAAAATACACTTGTACCCCTTTATAATGGCTGCCATAGCCAGCCCCATTCCGGTATTTCCAGATGTCCCTTCAATAATAGTGCCCCCAGGCTTTAATTTACCACTTTTTTCGGCCTCTTCTATCATCTTCACAGCCATACGGTCTTTTATAGAATTACCGGGATTGGTTGTTTCGATTTTAGCCAGTACCGTAGCAGAAATCTCCTTAGTAATGTTATTCAATTTCACCAGCGGCGTATTGCCGATGGTTTCTAAAATATTATTGTACCACATGATACAAAAATACGGATTGAAGATTGGAATTTTACATATAAATAAATATTCAAAATATAATGTTGCATATACACACAATAAAGAATAATATTTTAATCTACTATTCCAATAGACTTACAAACAAACATAAATTTGCAAAACGGAGAATATTCTAAATCAGCTTATATATATTCCCAGGTAAAGCCGTCAGCACCCCCTGAATTTGAAGGTTCAGCAAGTGCATGGCAAGCTTACTCCGGTTAAATCCGGAACGGATAGAGAGCTCGTCCACATGGAGTTCTGCTCCCTGTAAAACTGTTACGATCTTTTGCTCCTCCTTCGAAAGGTTCACCGTCAGTTGCCGCTGTAAACCAATGTTTTCAGACCGCAGCTCGTCCCAGCCCAGGTAATACACCAGGTCCATGGCATGATGGATGAGTGCTGCCCGATTGGTCTTGATCAGGAAATTGCAGCCTTCGGAATATGGGTCAGTCGTACGCCCAGGAAAGGCATATACATCTCTGTTATAGGAATTTGCAATATCTGCTGTAATGAGTGCCCCACCTTTTGCTGTGGCCTCAACCACTACAGTAGCATCAGCAATTCCTGCAATAATGCGGTTCCTTTTTGGAAAATTCTCTTTATCCGGAATCGTATGCGGGAGAAATTCAGTCAGCAGCCCTCCGTTCAGCACCATCTTTTGTGCCAGAGGCTTATGCAAAGGAGGGTAAATGCGATCTAAACCATGAGCTATGACCCCAACGGTGGGAATATTTTGTTCCAGACTTTCTTTATGGGAGGCCACATCTATTCCATAGGCCAGTCCACTCACTACTATAACGTTATATGGCCTTAATGTTTCTGCAAGCTGCTGGCACAATTGCCTGCCATATGAAGTCGCTTTTCTTGTTCCTACAATGCTGATGATCCGGGGATGATTCAAATCGGCATTGCCTTTATAATATAGTAGAACAGGGGCATCAAAGCAGTGTTTTAAGCGTTGCGGGTAATTTGTATCGGTATAAAACAGCACCTGTATGTGATGTTTTCTGATAAATGCAACTTGCTTTTCAGCCTCTGCCAGGGCATTGCTTTTCAGGATCAGGCCAGCGATAACTTCCCCTACCCCCACAGTTTCCATCAATTGCGGCTTACCGGCTTTAAAGATAGCCTCGGCTGTGCCAAAATGCTCAAGCAATTTCCTGGCATGAATATGCCCTACGTTCTTAATCAGCGTCAGTGCTATTTTATGGATCAGACTCATGGGCTAACTTATGCATTTAATGATAAGCAACCACAATTTAAGCCGGGAATTTAGCCAAAAAAATTACTGGGGAATATAAACCACATATTTAGTTTCAAAAAACGGTTCCTCAAAGTAGGCTGAAAGTGGATACAATTCTGCCTTTAATCTGGATTCTTCGATTTCTTCTGATAAATCGCCACCTTTTAAATACAAAATCCCATTTTGAATGGCATTTTTTGACGCTGCATTAAACTTGCCTTTTATCCATGGATAGAAATCAACCAGCCTGGTGACTGCCCTTGAAACCACAAAGTCATATTTATCAGTAACCTGTTCAGCTCTCAGGTGGCTGGCGGTCACATTCTTCAAGCCAAGCGCATGTGCTACCTCGGCTACAACTTTAATCTTTTTACCGATAGAATCAACCAGGTGAAACTCCGTTTCAGGAAACAAGATAGCCAGGGGGATTCCAGGGAAACCACCCCCTGTTCCTACGTCCAGAACCTGCGTTCCAGGCTTAAATGCACAGAACTTCGCAACGCCGAGGGAATGTAAAATATGACGTTCGTATAGCTCATCTATATCCTTCCTGGATATCACGTTAATTTGTGCATTCCAAAAACTATATAGATCATACAATTGATCCAGCTGTGCAATCTGCAGTTCAGTTAGGTTTTTAAAGTATTTTTGTATTAAAGCTGATTTCATTTCCACTGTACTTTTTTAACAAATATAGAGAGAATGCCATTAAACACCAGAAAGATAAACAACAGCATATCTAAAATAGGGAACCACCACCTCAGATCCCCATAGCTTAAACGCTTTAAAAGGCGCGGATAAACTAAAGATCTGACGATAATACTTAAGCCCAGCACCCCCAGAGCCGGATAAAGTGTTGCCTTAAAACAAAGCAGCACTACTAATATCAAATAGAACAGAAACTGGATGATGATCTGTGCAGATAAAATAAATTTATGTTTGGGCTTATAGAGTTTACCTGCACCAAAATGACGTTTCTTTTGTCTCAGATACGCCTTAAAACTGGTATTTGGCTCGCTCCAGACCTGTGCGTCTTTATGGATGCAAATTGCTGTATTTCCTTCATGAGCATGCGCATTCACAAAAAGATCGTCATCACCAGAGGGAATATGCATATGCGCAGCAAAGCCCTTATTGTTAAAAAACAATGACTTTTTATAGGCCAGATTTCTCCCCACCCCCATGTAAGGCATCCCTTTAAGCGCAAAAGAAAGGTAATTTACCGCAGTAAAGAAAGTTTCAAAACGGATAAGGGCATTCAAAATACCCCTTTTCTTTAAATAAGGTGAATAACCAAGAACCAGCGCGGTATCCTGTCGGCCGGGTTGCTGCATGCCACGCAGCCACTTGTCAGACACAGGCACGCAATCTGCATCTGTAAACACCAGCCATTCATTTGCGGCAGCCTTTATGCCCATAGTAACCGCAAACTTCTTACCTGCAATAAATTTACTGCCATCGGTAACTGTTACTATTTTAAGGTGCTTGTAATGCTTGGCGAAAGCGTCAAGTATTTCACTCGTTCCGTCCCAGGACCTGTCGTTTACTACAATCACTTCAAAATCGGGATAATCCTGTTCCAGCACCGCAGGTAAATATTTACTCAGATTTTCTGCTTCGTTACGGGCGCAGATGACCACACTTAAGGGCTGTTCAGCCTCCTCTGGGATAGGAGCGATCTTTACAATCGCCAGTTTAAGGTGCACAAACAAGCTAAAATATAGCTGGATCAGAAAACAAAAAACGAATATGCCGAGCAGGCAATATTCAAAGCGCTCTATTAAAGCGCCTGCAAAAAAGGTTAATTCCACGATGTACTTTTGAAGGAGCCAAATTTCTGATTTTTAATCTGTAATGTTCCTTTATGTTGATAAAAAATTTAGCCTGTTAATAGTTTGTTTTTTCCTATTTTTGCGCAGATTTTTTGAATGCTGAATAATGACCCATTAATGCTGTTCAGATTCGAAAAAACGTAAACACATAAAAATGAAATTTAATTTAGAGGCGAAAGATATACATTCAAAGGCGAGGGCAGGAACGATTACAACAGACCATGGCGACATACAGACCCCCATTTTCATGCCTGTGGGCACTGCAGGAACAGTTAAATCGATCAATCAGCAGCAACTTAAAAATGATATCGACGCTAAGATCATCCTTGGAAATACGTACCATTTATATTTAAGACCCGGCCTTGACATCCTGGAACAGGGCGGTGGTTTA